>CAYGQP010000126.1:0-5739 GCA_964352115.1 uncultured Micavibrio sp.
CGTCAGGCTCATAACCTGAAGGTCGTAGGTTCAAATCCTACTCCCGCAACCAATTTTTTCCTTTGTATTTCAATGTCTTAGCCATCATTTCGAGGCGATGCAGATCGATGCCCTGCATCGAATTTGGAAGCAATCCGGAAGCAAATTCCTTACAACCCCTTCGAAAATCAGTGAAAATATGAGCGGCTCCAGGCGTGCCTTCTTATCTTGATCTGGGCAAGGTTGACTTCGGAAGCGGAAGACGCAGTGTTGTAAGCAGCAAAATTGAACAGATTTGATACGCCAATGTTAAAAAGCCAAATTTCTCAAAGTATTGAGTGCAGTAAACAGAATGTTTTTATGCGGGGAGATTTTGAAGATCTGGGGCGTTATGATCAAATAGGCCGAGCTCTTAATCTGCTCATAAAAGAAAAGATGCTTATCAGGATTGGTCACGGTCTTTACTCAAAAACCAAGAAATCTTCGCTCAGCGGTAAAATCGTTCCTGTAAAACCACTGCCGGATCTGGCCAAAGAATCGCTGGAGCGTTTAGGCTTTGAAACAGCCCCTTCAAGGCTGCAGTGCGATTACAATGCCGGAAGGACGACCCAGGTGCCAACAGGGCGCGTGATTGGCGTTAAAGGCCGTGTTAAACGCAAAATCGGCTATGATGGCATATATGTCAGTTATGAACGTGTGTGAACACCCTTATCGGCGAAAATTTAAACCGATCCTCCTGCCACTTTTCTTAAGTCTGCTATATTACTGATCAATAAATTCACGTTTTTCGTGAAAAAATTGAGTAATAGTGTAGCAATGGAATAGAAAATTTATGAGTCAAAGCCGGGCGCGGCTTGCTCTTTAGGCACGCTGGGTGTCTTGGGACACCAGCTGGATCATCAATTTGGATCCAGTCATTTCTGCCACGCGTTCTAATGTTTTCAGGCTTGACTTATGACCGCTTTCAAGTCGCGCGATAGTTTTAAGAGGCAGGCCTGTTTTTTCGGCAAGCTCTTCTTGTGTTAGCCCAGCGCGAACGCGTGCTTCAATCAACGAGCGCACCAATACGAATTCGGGCGCAAAATCATCATAAAATTTCTGAAATTCCGGATCCTTGCTCCATTTCTTGGCAATTTTATCGAATGGCTTTGTCATTTCTCTTGCACCCTGAGCTATAAATCCACAGGCTTGCCTGCTGGATCAAAGCCAGCACATTCAAACCCTGTGCGATGAGGATAGCCAAGCTGGTTGGAAATAATCCGGGTCTTGCCGATCCTCTGGTCATCGCATTCATGTGTGTGGCCATAAACCCAGAGATCAGGCTGATACCTCTCAATGATTTCAATCATATCCAGAGAATTAAAAGCAGGCATGAGCGGGCTGTTCGTATACTGGGTGTCTGGATTAACGACCGGCGCATGATGAGAGATGACAACGCGCGGTCCTGATAGCCCCGCTTCAAACCATGAAAGCAGCTTTTCAGTGTAATCCTGATGCAGTGACAATGTGTCTTCGGGGATAAAATGGCTGCCATCATCTTTGTATATCAGTCTGAAATCGCTCATGCCCCGCCGGGCAATTTCCATCGCCAGCGGATTTTTATTGTTGAAATTGGTCCACATTGTGCCGCCGAAGAAATGAACGCCGTCAATTTCGACAGCTTCATTTTTGAGAAAGTGGAGTTGGGGCTTTATTTCAGCAGCACTGGTTTCGAAGGCTTTTTCCAGTTTCTCAGAATATGCTCAAGGGGAAGAAAGTTTTCGAATGAAAGAATATCTCCAGCTAAAATCATAACGTTACCGTTTACATCGGGGGGCAATTCCCAATTGCCGCCAAATTCCAGGTGGATATCGCTATAGGTGATGATTTTCATTTGTTGTCCTTCTTCAGTAAAGAAGGCTTCGTTTCAGGGAAATGTCAACGTTTTATAACGCTCCGAAACGTCAGAGAAACACGCCGTCCGCGATCAATTTTAAATCCGTCGACCACATCGGATTTCCTGGCCGGGATGGCGTGTGTCCACTCATAGCGCGCCGGACCGGAGAGGATAATCAGGCTGCGCGGCTCCAGATAGAGGTCGTGTTTTTCCTGTCCGTTTGTGAACTGCATGACTGCTCCTGACCCAAGGCTTAAGGATGCGATGGTATCACCGAAACACGGCACGCAATCCACATGCGCGGCAATACCCTGACCGGGCTGGTATTCGTTCACAATGGCTTGATCGGGTTTGAAGGGAAGTTTTTGCGTAACTGGCATAAGCCAATCCTGTAAGGGACCGAGATAAGAGTCAGCCGTTACCGCGCGTGCTTTGTAATCATATTTGTAACCGTAATGCTGTACCCGGCGCTTGAGATCGTGGAGCCATTGCTGCCGGTCGATAACTTCAATCAGTGCTCGTTCCTCATTCGACGTGATAAAATTCGGCAGATACTGAAGGCCTGGAATGTCCGGCGCGGCTGGCGGAAGGATATCGAATAAAAGACCCGTCATAAATGCACGATCTCTACAGGCTGTTTCCACTCACGTTGCAGATATTCAACCAGCAGGCGGCGGTGGCAGTGATGCTCTGTTTTGCAGGCACACAGGAAACATGCTTCGTGCACTTCATCGGGATCAAGAATGTTGGCAATGTTTCGGTGGTTTATTAGATCAATATATTGAACCTCGTATTCGTCCCAGCTTAGCTGATTATTTTTAAACGGTTTTAGAATATCGTCGCTGGGCGCCAGCTCTTTGCGGTATTCGTAATCAATATCGGCAATCTCTTTCAGGAAATACGGCAGGTCTTTTTTCTTCGCAAACCCGGCGAGCTGCGAACTCGCCCATAGCCGCGTATCGATCACCTTCTTCACGCCCGCGACGCGCAGCCGTTCAAAGAAATGCTCTGCGCTAGAGCCGGTAAAGCCGATGGTGAATATCTTGGTTGCTTTTTCATTCATTATAAACTGCTGGTTAGTTCGACTTTTGAAGCGGCAACCTGAAATACTTAATCATTTCATCTGTTTTTTGCCATGGATCGCCCGGTAAGGCCGTTATAAATATCCGGAACACTTCGGTGAAAGCGCGGTGGATTGAATCGTCGGTCAGTTTTTTTGCCTGCTCAGGTGTCACGAGCGGGCGCATATCGGCGATAAATCCAGGGTTATTCAGTTTTGCAAACATGCGCTCTTCTGCCTGTGCTCTTGAAATCCGCATGTCCGATCTTTCAAGGTAAAGCAGGAAACATTCAACAACACGTTCTATTTTTAGTCCGTCAAAAACCTCTAGGGCATGCGCCAAATCAAACAGATCACGTCCCTTGTCGCGCTGTAAAAGTGCACGAAGCTTTGTCGCCAGCATCTCTTCCGGTGTGAAGGTCGGGATATTGGCTTCACCAGAAAACCATGGGTTCTCTATACGGAAAGGAATCTCAAACACAGGATCGTAAGCTTCAATTTCCTGAGTGTTAATCTCGATCTTCAGGCGGATCTCTCCACCGCTTTCTGCCGGAACCTTATACCGCAGTTTTGGTGCAACCGGGCTTTGATCGAACCCGGCACGTCCAAGCCACGGATCCAGAACGTCACGAATGCGGTCGAGTACATCGCCGATGGGGCTGGCTTCTGTCCTGACCAGATCAATGTCTTCAGAATAGCGTAGCGGCGCAGGAAAATGCAGCTTGTTGAGCGCCGTTCCTCCCCGGAACCGCAGCCGTTCCCGCAGGAAAGGATCGGAAAAAAGGTCGACCAGCGCCCGGCTGATAATAAGATCCTGTTCAATCTGCCGCTGGTCCGGCCATGGAGCTGTCTTGCTCCATGCAATAATATTCATGGCGGGTATCATTCATCAATCTCCGGTACATGGCGGACAATAACATTCCACTTTTTGTTTTTTTCGACTGGCAAAGGAGCCAGATGAGGGTTTTTAGCAATCGCAGGTTCCAGTTCCGTCCAGGGCCTTTGCGTTTCCTGCAAAAAGCCGACATGAAGCTCTTCCGTGCATTGTTGATATCCCAGACGGTCGAGGAGCCAGCCAACGCGCTGTACGACTGGACGCTCAAACTTTGCCGCTAATTTAGCCAGCTTGCCGGGTTCAATTCTATCTCCGAGATCGGATAAAACCGTGGCGATATGGTTCAGTCCTCCAGCTGCATGCGGATAGCGCAATAAATCAAGCGCCGTCAGTTCGATAGAAGAAATTTTCATGCGGCCTGTATCTGTTTTGTGATCCTCGATTCCCATATGACAGGATTCCATATCTTTCCTGTAATAGAAAGAAAGTACGGAGCGTCCGACAGAGATGCGCGGGATCCTCTTATTTGTGATGACCTGAAATTCCATGACGGCCTGATGCGTAGCACCATGTAATTCCGCTGCTTTCAGGAGACCCACATAATAGGAACACTCCTCATGGCGCATCAGATCATCGATATACCAGCTTGGCGGCGGCGCCCCCCACGATAGATATTGCGGCGGGACAACGACATAGAATCCCTGGCGCGGGCTGACGAGCCGATTTTGTTTCTGAAGGCGCTCAGCAGCATCCAGCAGTGCGCCTTGGTTTATACCCAAGGCCTCTCGGGCCTGCCGTCTGGAAAAGACAACCTGTCCAGAGGACATCAGGTTATCCAGATACGAGGGCAGTGATTTTACTTCTTCTAGAATCATGCTTAATTATCCGCATTTTTCGCGGAAAAATCAACATAATTATATGAATTTAATAAATTCATGTTTAAATTTCCGCAATAAGCACGGATATTTAAACATGAAAACTTTAAGCAGATTAGGCGATACGGAGAAAAGGTGTGAGATGACTATTTAGCGTAGTCTAAATTTAGGAAATTTATCATAAAAAAACAACTCTATTCAAAGCTTTCATTAATATCTCGATTTCTTTTGTCCTCCCATTCGCGTATGTCCTCTATTTCACGGCGCAGAGAAGAAAGCTGGCCTTTTGACCATGATCTTACTTCCTCGTTTGGGTGATCCTTTAATTCTTCGAACAACGTAAGTCTTGTTTGTAGGATAGTCAACATCGCGCTGGTTGATATATTTTGTTTTTCCTCCGGCGCGCTGGGTGAGAACATCAATGACGATATCCAATATCCGCGAGCGGATCATTTTGGCCTTTTCGCTTTCCGTCAGCAGCATGGCGAGGTTTAAGACCGCCCGGAAGGAGAATATGCCCAATATGGTGGTTTTGGTACCGACATCAATGTCGGTACCAGAAAATTCTCTCAATTCTTTCAATGACTTACCATGAAGGAGCTGGTAGCCGTTCTTTGAAAGTTCTTCTTTATGGCTGTTCAAATAACGCTCAATCGTACGTTCATCGACATCCAGAAGCTGGGCGACATCATGCTTGGTGAAAATCGTCTCGCCCTGATACTGCACACCGCCCAAAGAGAGGCTTTCCTCTACTTTTTTAAGGGCGAACGGATTGTTCAGGATATTTTGGCGCTCAATGCTGGACTCGGTTAAGGTCTCGTTTTTTTCGGGCTTATCACTCATTCTGCGGCCTCCGATACTTTTGGTGCGTTGAGACCCAATATCTGGGCGATCAAGCCGTCGCTTTGCTGTTCCAGGGCGATAATCTCTGCACCGACGTCTTCAACGCTGCGTAATGGTTTATGGCGGTAGAAATACTTATTGAAGCTAATCTCATAGCCGATTTTGGCGCTATCCATGTCGATCCAGGCTTCTTCCACATGCGGTTTTACTTCGCGCTGGAAGTATGCGTGAATGTTTTCTTTGACGGGCACATTCTCGCTGTCGCGCAGAT
>CAYGQP010000127.1:0-5698 GCA_964352115.1 uncultured Micavibrio sp.
TAAGGCGGCGGAAAGCACCGTTTAGGTTGTTGCGGGCGAGGGGAAGTGGCATGAAAAACCGCGAGGTTGGCTGTCCATCCAGGAGCAGGGACGCGAGCGCGGAACAATGCCAACGCTATGGGTTGCGCCTATTGGTGAAGATGTGCCGGCCGCGCCGGTGAAGGTTCGCGTGAAGACCGATTACGGCACGCTTTTTATGCATCTCACGGAATATCGAGATGGCGAACGTACGCTGATCACAAAAAAGCGCAAGAAAAAGGCTGAGAAGGCCAAGCAGGCGGCTGAGAAATAATTAGAAAAGTGATTGATCTTGGGATCGGTCAAATAAAGCTCTTGAGTTCGCTGCGATAATCGCCAAAATAAGCTCGTTAAAGGACATATCGCATGAGCAAAAAACCACTCGCCGTTGTGATTCTGGCCGCTGGTCAGGGGACACGCATGAAATCTAATCTGCCAAAGGTCATGCATACGCTGGCCGGTTGGCCCATGATCAAATGGTTGTTGCAATCAGTTGAGGCTCTGGCGCCTGAGAAGATCATTACCGTTATCGGACCGGATATGCCGGATTTGAAAAAAGCTGTTCAGCCGCACGAAACCGTCGTTCAAAAAACACGGGATGGTACGGCGGGCGCGCTTCGTTGCGCGTTGCCAAAGCTTAAGGGGTTTCAGGGCGATGTGCTTGTGTTGCTTGGCGATGCGCCCTTGATTTCAGTGCATACGCTTCGGGCCTTGGTGCATATGCGTTCACAGGGATCTAAGACCGGAATCTCTGTTCTGGGCGTTGAGTTGCCAAATCCCTATGGATATGGGCGTTTGATCATGAGCCGTGAGGGATTGCTGCAGGATATTGTTGAACAGGCCGATGCGGATTATGAGCAGCAAATGGTGCGGCTTGTGAATACGGGCGGGTTTTGCATTGATGGTGCCCGGTTGTCGCGTTGGCTGGATATGGTTGGCAATGATAACGCGCAGGGTGAGTATTATTTGACAGATTTACCCGCAATTGCGGCGCGTGACCGTGTGGATACCCGGGTTTGTATTTGCCCGGACCCGGAGGAGGTCATGGGCTGTAATTCCCGTTCTGATCTGGCGAATCTCGAAATGGCGCTGCAAAAACGATTGCGCAATGCGGTGATGGAGGATGGCGTAACGATGCTGGATGCGTCCAGTGTGTATTTGCACCACGATACGGCAATTGCGCCCGGTGTGGTGATTGAACCCCATGTATTTTTCGGCCCTGATGTGCATGTGTCTGAAGGCGCACACATCAAAGCGTTTAGCCATATTGAGGGCACGAATATTGGTAAAAACGCCAGTGTTGGGCCGTTTGCCCGCCTTCGCCCAGGCAGCGAGATTGAAGAGGATGTGCGTATTGGGAATTTTGTAGAGATCAAGCAATCGACCATCGGAACGCGCAGCAAAATTGGCCACCTGGCCTATGTTGGTGATTGCGAAATGGGCGATGATGTGAACTTCTCCGCCGGGGCGATTACGGTCAATTATGACGGGTTTGAAAAGCATAAAACCATAATTGGCAAGGGTGTGATGGTGGGGTCAAACGTAAATCTTGTTGCGCCGCTTCAGGTTGATGATGGGGCGTTTATAGCCGCCGGATCGACCGTGACCGAAGACGTGCCGGCCGATTCTCTATCCATTGCCCGCGATACGGCCGAAATTCGTAAGGGCTGGGCGGCGAAATACCGCAAGCGCAAGCTGGCGCTGATTAAGAAGATGAAGGCTAAGAAAAAGGCGGGTTAGGGCGCTGGGGTGTCTTCACTTATAATTTTCCCTGGCCCATTTGGCGCTTGAAGATTGGCCTCAAAAATACCCTCATCCAAAAGTATATTAAATCCCGGATATTCAACAGGCCCTGCATTCAGCATTTCACCATTAATATATTCTAGTCTTTGTTGACTCGCTGCTATTGAGGCACGATTTGGATAAACACCAATCATTAGTGTATCTACATCACCTAAGTGGAAATCAATATCATCATCAAACCTTGTAAAATGCGCCGCTCCAAAGAGTATAGCAGTGCGCCTTCCATTTTCTGATGCATATGAAGCAATGTCTTTATCCGCTTCTAATCTCAACGCGAGATAAGCCATGAGCTTTTCGGGATCATTTGCAAGAGCATTTGGATTAAGCTGTTCATTATATGCCATGTCTCGAGACACTTGCTCAGCATTGGCAATCATCTTAGCTCTTTCTGCCTCACTAAGACTCATAATTCTTTGGAGCATAACTTGTTGTTGAGCTTGATTACCCAGATGCGTGTGTGCTTTTTTCCGTTCTTCTTGCGAAAAAGTGAAATATTCAGGCGTTGATTGAACAAAACCAACCCAGAGATCTGTCATGTCGTCTAAGGTGCCTGTGACGTACTCTGGCATTGGTCTTTTATACGTTTCGACATTGACCAGACGAATTTCAATGCCTTTGGCTTTTGCATTTTCTACAAGATCAGCATTTGCGTGATAGAATCTTTTAAGATGATCCGGATCTTGAGAAATAATTGCGTGCGGATTGAAATTAAATTCAGCGGCAGCCAAAAATGTTTGTCTGTCGATTTGATCATTTTGGTAAAGATCAAATAATCTTTGTGAAGTTGGGGCAATTTCTAATCCAATACTTGTGATGCCTGATTTGGCGAAAGCCTCCACAATTTTTTCATGTGCAAGCAACTCTTTCATGCGCACATCTCTGTGATCAGTGTCCAGTAGATTTATATACGTCTTTCCTTTTGCAGCCTCCACGATCTCATCAGCGATGATTTGAATTTGTTCTTCTGTTAGTCCATCGAGAACGTTTTCAGGCCTATTGAAAAAATCGTCTATCAAGTCAGGGTCTGGGTTATTATTGGCCTCAGTCTGTGAGGGCGATGTTGTCGAGCGCGGCGCATCAGGTGCGGCTAGAGGTGTGCTTGGGGCCTTTGATTTTCTGCCGTTTGATGGCGCTTGAGAGACAATTGTGGCGGATGACAGTAGGCCTAACGCAAGTATTCCTGCTGAAATGTTGAATGCTGTTTTTCTCTTCATGCTGGACGCTCCCTCTTTTATCGGGGGGAGATTAGAAGTCCTTTTAAATTATGTCAATAAAATAAATTATGTCATGAAACATTCCGTAAAACTTCGTGATTTGTTTTTTCCTGCTGTAGTGCTACATTTGCGCTCATGTGCGGCATAATTGGCATTTTAAGCGAAAATAATGTGGCCCCCCGTTTGGTGGAGGGGCTGAAGCGGTTGGAATATCGCGGCTATGATTCAGCCGGTATTGCGACGCTGTCGAATGGTTCGATCAATCGTTGCCGGGCGCAGGGAAAATTGGCGAATCTGGAGCAGCGTTTAAATGACGCGCCGTTGGAGGGCTCGGCAGGTATTGGTCATACGCGCTGGGCAACGCATGGTTTGCCGAACGAGAACAATGCTCACCCCCATGCCAGTCAGAAGGTGGCGGTTGTTCACAATGGCATTATTGAGAATTATGCTGCGCTGAAAGAGGAGCTGGAGCACAAGCAGTACCGGTTCGAAAGCGATACCGACACCGAAGTGATTGTGCATTTGATTACGGATTACCTAAAGCAAGGATTAGCGCCGCAGGACGCCGCCAATGCGTCGTTTGATCGCCTGGAGGGCGCGTATGCAGTCGTGGCGATTTTCGCCGGTGAACATGATTTGCTAATGGGTGTTCGTCAGGGCACGCCGCTGGCCATTGGCTATGGTGACGGAGAGATGTTTGTGGCGTCCGATTCTTATGCATTAGCGCCGCTAACGAAGAAAATTTGTTTTTTGGAAGATGGTGACCGCGTTCGCGTTACGCGCGCTGGCGCGGATGTTTACGTGAATGATAACCAGCCTGTTGAGCGGCAAATCCGGATTACGGCGCAGTCCGGTGCGACGACGGGCAAGGGCCAGTATAAGCATTTTATGCTGAAGGAAATATATGAACAACCCGCCGTGATCGGCGATACGCTCAATTCCTTTGTGCATCCATCCACCGGTCATATCACGTTGCCCGATGATGTGATGGAGGCGCTAAAGAATGCGACGCGTTTAACGCTCGTGGCCTGCGGGACAGCGTTTTATGCATGTGCGACGGCAAAGTATTGGTTTGAGAAAATTGCCCGCGTGCCTTGCGAAATTGATGTGGCGTCGGAATTTCGGTACCGCGAAGCGCCTGTTCCTGAGGGGAATTTGATGATTGTTGTGTCGCAATCTGGTGAAACGCTGGATACGTTGGAGGCTATGCGCTACGCGAAATCGCAGGGCAGCAAGGTGCTGTCGATTGTGAATACGATTGAAAGTACGATTGAGCGTGAGAGCGATTATGTGCTGCATACCTTGGCCGGACCGGAAATTGGTGTGGCCTCCACGAAGGCCTTCACGACGCAGATTACAACATTGGCCTGTATGGCCCTGGCTCTGGCGCATGCAAGAGGCGCGATTGATGATACGCGCGAGCAGGCGATGTCGGAAGCTCTTCGGCATTTGCCAAAAATTGCTGCAGAGATTTTGCATCACGATGAGGCGATCAAGACGATTGCCAAGGATATCGCAGAGGCGAAATATGTGCTGTATCTGGGGCGCGGGTCGATGTATCCGATTGCCATGGAAGGCGCATTGAAGCTGAAGGAGATTTCGTATATCACAGCCGAGGGCTATGCCGCTGGTGAGATGAAACACGGCCCAATCGCCCTGATTGAGGACACGGTGCCCGTTGTCGTTGTTGCGCCCGGTAATGATCCGTTGTTTGAAAAAACTGCCTCCAATGTATCCGAAGTTGTGGCGCGCGGCGGTAAGGTGTTCCTGATTTCCGATCAGCAGGGCTATCAAAAGCTTAAAAATTCAGTGAAATGGACCGTCGAGATGGGGGAGGCGGAGCCGTTTGTTACGCCGATTTTGTATGCGATACCGGTTCAGCTTCTGGCGTATCATGTTGCGGTGATGAAGGGCACAGACGTTGATCAACCGCGCAATCTAGCGAAATCAGTGACCGTGGAATAATCAAAAACGCTGGTATTTTTTTTAAAACACCTTATCTTTTTCAAAGTAAGATTATTTCAAATACAAAATAAGGAGCACTTACATGTCCAACACATTTCATATGGCTATTCTTGCAGGAGAACTGGAAGACGCGAAGAAATTTTATTGTGACGTTTTGGGCTGTAAAACCGGTAATTTTGAAGAAGGGCACTGGGTTGATATTGATTTCTGGGGTAATGAATTGACCTTGCATCAAAGCGATTCTCAGTCGCACAAGGAGCGCCACCATGTGGATATGGGCGATGTTTGTGTTCCGCATTACGGTATTCATTTGACAGAGGATGAATTCCAGACTGTTAAAAAGCGTGTTGAAGATGCCGGAATTCCTTATGTAGATAAGCCTTACCGCCGGTTTGTGGGGAATGAATTTGAACAGGAAACATTCTTTATTGCTGATCCGAATGGCAATGTTCTGGAGATCAAAACAATGATGAATCCAGACGTCTTGTTCAAAATGAATGCGCAAAAATCAGAAAAAGAAGACGCTTAGGACTATGACGTCATCACCGGGTAAGCACGTCAGCCCTATACAGATCTCGCGCTTGTTTTGGCTATGGATTCCCTTGCTTGTGTTTGCTGGTCAGATTGTTCTGGAGAGTATTGTCTCAGGCCCTGTGCTATCGGAATTGCACAGTGAGGGCGGTCCTCATGCAACTGCG
>CAYGQP010000128.1:0-5634 GCA_964352115.1 uncultured Micavibrio sp.
TATCAATTCCACAGACCCCCAAGGATGGGATAACCAGCTCGATAACGAGCCCGCTATTATGCTTTCGTGGCATCGCCGATGGAAGGATTGGGGCGAAGTGCCGCTTTATGATTATAATCTGTCCTTCACACCACATTTTGGCCTGACGGCGGGGAACGTCTATACCTACGCGAATTCAGGCGCAACCATAACGTTTTCCTCGAAGAATGCGAAATGGACGGACAAACCATTTATGGCTCGTCCTGCGATGCCGGGAACAGGCTTCTTTGTACCGGCTGAAAACTTCGAATGGAAGTTATTTGCGGGCTTTGATGGCCGGGCAATAGCGCGCAATGTCTTCCTTGACGGCAATACGTTTGAAGACAGCTTTAGCGTTGATAAAAAGCATTTCGTTCTCGATGCCTCCGCTGGTGCGCGCATAGTGCTGGGCAATAAAACGTTGGGCTATACGCTGGTGTATCGCACAAAGGAATTTGATACCCAGGATAATGAATCAATCTATGGCGGTATATCACTGGGCTATAATTTTTAGTGAGAGCGCTCGAAAAATAAAGTCTTTGTCGGGGGGCTTAATCCGGTTAAAACAGTTCTATGAGTCACTCATGCGTAATTACAGGTACAGATACAGACGTCGGTAAGACGGTCTTTTCGGCCATGCTTTTGCTGGCGCTTAACCAGATGGAAAACACCGCGAGCTATTGGAAGCCTATTCAATCCGGCATCAGCGACAGCATTGACACAAAGACAGTTCAAGCGCTCACCGAGTTACCGGATGATCGGTTTTTTTCTGAGCAGTATATCCTGAGCGAACCGCTATCACCGCACCGCGCGGCGGAAATTGATGGCCTTGAAATTGATGTCGATGCCCTTACACCGCCGAACTATGATGGCCCCTTAATCATCGAAGGTGCAGGTGGTCTGATGGTGCCACTGACCCGCAAAAACTTGCAGATTAATGTATACAAGCGCTGGAACATTCCGGTGATTTTGTGCGCACGCACGGGATTAGGGACTCTCAACCACACGCTGCTCTCGCTGGAGGCTCTCTGGTCACGCAAAATACCCATTCATGGTATTGCCTTTATCGGTGATGAAAACGAAGACAATATGCGAACAATTGCCGAATTTTCGGGCGAGCGTATTTTGGGGCGTTTACCGATTCTCGATGATCTGAATGCCGTCACGCTCCTGCGGGCATTTAATGAAAATTTCAATGATTCGGATTTCTTTGGTTAGGCTCTGACTTTAGGGTTTGTAGGCAAGCAATTGCTAGATCCATTTCAGGAACCGGAATAAGACATATTCCAAAACAAAAACAACACAACACAATCCGCAGACAAGCCAAAATGCCATTGCGCTGTCAACCCCGGGCATACCGCCGACATTGATGCCCAGCAAGCCCGTCAAAAATCCGAGCGGCAAGAATAAAGCTGCAATGAGAGAGAGAACATATAAGTTCTTGTTCATCCGGTCCGACAAGGCATTGACGATCTCATCCTTGATCACCTGACCGCGTTCGCGGATAGAATCAAGATCTTCGATATAGCGCAACATGCGGTCGCTGTGTTCCGTGATTTGACGGTCATGGCGCGTATCCATCCACGGCACATCCGAGGCCTTGAAAAACGCAATCGCTTCGCGCTGCGGGGAAATATATCGTCGCAGGAGAATTGCACGTTTGCGAATATCACTGATGGCTTTGCGGCGTTTGATGTCAACTTCATCCAGCAAGGACTCCTCAATCGCATCGGTTTCATCATCAAGCTCGCGAATCACAGGCTCCATATTTTTCAGCAGAGTATCAATCAAAAGCGTTAGAAAATCTGCGCTGTTTTTCGGGCCTTTTCCGGCAATGAGCTTTTCAGCAATATTTTCAACCGCGCGTAATTTACGCATGCGTGTGGAGATAATCCGGTGCTGATCAATCCACATGCGAATGGAGACCATGTCTTCTTCTTCCTCGCCTTCATTCAGGTTCACCCCTCGCAGAATGACAAGAAAACCCTCTGGATATTCGGTAACGCGCGGCCTTGTCTCGAAGGCCAAAAGCGCGTCCAGAATAACAGGGTCAAGGTACGATGCCTCACGCTCCAGCCACACCCGCGTATCCGGGCTGTTCACATCCAAATGCACCCAGGCCAGCACATCTTCCTTAATTTTCAGCGCAATATCATCACCAGACAGGGGAATGCCGCTGCCTTGGCCATCAAATTCAAATGCACGTAATATATGATCGGGATTATTCATAGAGAACAAGGTTAAGCGCTTTGCTTGCGAAAGTGAACAGGAATGTTGTACAAATCGCCCATGGCAGATCGAAAAATAAAGACACCATCACCCATATGGCACCCGATGACGCAACATGCGGTGATGGGCCCGGAGATTCATATCGACCGGGCGCAGGGCGCATATCTGTATAGCGGTGATCGCGAGATTTTGGATGGAATTGCTAGCTGGTGGGTGATTACCCATGGCCATTGCCACCCTAAAATTGTTGAGGCGGTGCAGCAGCAAGCGCCGAAACTGGAGCAGGTCATCTTTGCTGGCTTTACCCACGAACCAGCCGAAGCGCTGGCGGAGCATTTGCTAAAATTCACTGCGGCGCATCTGGGGCCGGGCCTTGATTATATTTTCTATTCGGACAGCGGCTCAACAGCCATCGAAGTCGCGCTGAAAATGGCGATCGGATTTCATCAGCATTCAGGCAGGGCGCGCAATAAGGTTCTGGCGCTGGAGGGCGGATATCATGGCGATACATTCGGTGCAATGTCCACCGGTGCACGTGGAGTGTTCAATAAAGTCTATGAGAATTTCCTGTTCGAGGTGTCGCACATTCAGCCCGACCTTCAGCAGCTTGAGGATTACCTGAGAGCCCACGGCTCTGAAACGGCGGCGTTTGTGCTTGAACCTCTGGTGCAGGGCGCGAATGCCTTTGCGATGTATGAACCGGAAATCCTGGCTGCAATGGCGGCGATGTGCCGTGAATACGGCGTGTTATTGATCGCCGATGAGGTCATGACGGGCTTTGGCCGTACGGGAACACCCTTTGCCTGCCAGAAGGCTGGGTTTGCGCCGGATCTTCTATGCTTGTCCAAGGGCCTCACGGGAGGGTTTTTGCCCATGGGGGCAACGCTATGCAGCGCTGAAATCTATAATGCCTTCTATCAAAAGGACCGCGCGAAAACATTCTTCCATTCAACCTCGTTCTCCGGCAATGCACTGGCGTGCGCGGCAGCCAAGGCCTCGCTAGAGATATGGGAAGCAGAGCCCGTGCAGAAACGCATCGAGTCTATATCCTCGCAACAGGCGAAGGCCGCTGAGCAATTCAAAAGTCATGCGGACATTGTGGACGTTCGGCATATGGGCACGCTTTTGGCGATTGATGTGAAGACGGATTCCGGAGGATATCTTTCAAACCTTGGACCATTTCTCTATGACTCCAGCCTTTCTCAGGATGTGCTCTTGCGCCCAATTGGAAATACGATATATGTATTACCGCCTTACTGTGTAACGAAAGAAGATTTGGAGAAAATTTATGGATGCATCAACATCACCTTGGATCGCCTCCGGGATGAGCGAAAACAACAAGCAGCATGAAGCGCCTGTTCGCGAATTCTTAAGCCGTATTGTCGAAGAGCCTGAGGCTCATTCTAAATTCATGAATATGTTGTCGATGTTGGAGCATATGGGCAGCCGCAAAATCATGGTCAGCCAGATGAACAGGCAGCATGACCTCACCGAGGACACATTGAAACATCTTGCTGAAGAAGCGCGCCATGCTTATTTCTTTAAGCGTCAGGCTGAACGAATTGCAAAACGCCCCCTTGATGGTTACCGCGAGGAAAACACAATGTGCCGCGTGCCGGCGCTGATGTATTTTGGCCGCCTCGATGCGGGCATTGCCAAGCAAGTTCTTCAGGGTAAGGAAGACACAGAAAACCAAGTTTACCCTTGGGTTTCGATGATTATTGAGCTGCGCGCATGCTGGCTTTATCACATTTATCATGAAGTGCTTGAACAATCCTCAGTGACGCTCTCACTAAAGTCACTGCTTGCTGAGGAAGACCAGCATTTGGCGGAAATGTTCGAAATGGTTGGCGAGAACACAGACCTCCTGACTCAGCTCAGCGCCTATGAAACTGAATTGTTTGGTAAATTATGGGATGTGCTGAAGTCGGAGTTTTCCCCAGCCAATGCAGTTCTAAAAGCCGCATAGTTATAGGCTTTGCAGCCTGTTATGGCTATGATAGAGTCTGATTCCTTCGACAGACAAACGATTTTTATGGAAGTATAGCTGATGAAACTGAGCATTGAACGCGCCGCCCTTTTACGATCCCTCAATCATGTGCAATCCGTTGTGGAGCGCCGCAATACCATTCCAATCCTCTCTAATGTTCTCATGAAGGCAGAGAACGGAAGCCTGTCTCTAACGACTACGGATATGGATCTCGAGCTGATCGAATCGGTTGCGGCCAATGTGTCCGAGGAGGGCGCAACAACAGCTCCGGCCCATACGCTTCATGATATTATTCGCAAAATTCCCGATGGCGCGGATGTTGAGCTGATCCTGAATAAGGAAGGCACACAAATGACGGTCAAATCCGGCCGCTCTGATTTTAAACTCAGCTGTTTGCCAACGGCGGACTTCCCTGAAATTGGCGCTGGAGAATTGCCCACCACATACGCCCTTCCTGCTGCTGATCTGCGCGCGCTCATTGATCGCACAAAATTCGCGATGAGCACAGAAGAAACCCGCTATTACCTGAACGGTATTTATCTGCATGCTGCGGACAATGGCGGTGTTGCCGTTCTGCGCGCGGTTGCGACCGACGGTCACCGTTTGGCGCAATTTGAAATGCCTCTGCCTGAGGGTGCGGCCGATATGCCGGGGGTGATTATCCCGCGCAAGGCGATTGGCGAGCTGCGTAAACTGGTTGATGAAGCTGCTGATACGATTCAAATTGCACTGTCCGAGAGCAAGGTGCGCTTTGAATTTGACCATATCGTCCTGACCTCTAAATTGATCGATGGGACATTCCCCGATTACAAGCGCGTTATCCCCGAGGGGAACGACAAGATCGTTGAGGTGGATCCAAAGGTCTTTACGGGTGCAATCGACCGTGTGTCTACAATTTCCGATGGGAAATCCCGCGCCGTTAAAATTGCGCTCAAGGGTAAGCTCATGACACTCTCCGCCTCGTCCGCCGAATCCGGCAGTGCGACCGAAGACATCGAAGTTAACGGAGACAGCGATATCGAAATCGGCTTTAACGCTAAGTATTTGCTGGATATCACATCACAAATCTCTGGCGAGGGCTGCCGCCTGACACTGGCCGATGCTGCATCACCTACGATCATTCAGGACAACAGCGACCCGTCATCGCTATACGTTCTAATGCCGCTGCGGGTTTAAACTACTACTGTGACGTGCACTCAATCGTGCCGGACGGGTCATATTTTGACTTTCCGCGCGTAATCAGCTTGCAATCAATAATTTTCAAAAGCGTCGCGCTGTTGTAACAATGGCCTTCACCGCTGCCTTCGATTTTGGCAACCTGCCGCACCATTTGCTCACAAAGTTGAACAGTATTCACATTCACCATCGTTGAGGCGCTGCCCGCATCAATCCAGATA
>CAYGQP010000129.1:0-5627 GCA_964352115.1 uncultured Micavibrio sp.
CAGATAAATCGGAACATCATGTTTGCGCATAATAATAATTTGCTGCACCAAGCCAATTAACGCGCTAAATGTCCAATAAATAACCAGACCAGACGCAAATTTTCCAAGCATAATCGCCATGATAAACGGGAAGTAATTCGCCATATCGCGTTGCAATTTATCCTGCGGCGGTGGGTTTAATTTTTTCTGAACAATAAAGGCAAGCAACATAAGCGTTGGCCAAACCCCGATATGAAATATTATCTCAAGCAAACCGCCGACAATCGGTACCGGAATATCCTGCGGCACCCCATAGGGCAGTAAACCATATAAATTCACCCAACTTGTCGGGTCAGGTGCTGACAGATCCTGAATCCAGCCAAAAAATGGCGCATGACGCATTTCAATCGTCACGAACAACACCTTATACAAAGCGAAAAACACCGGTATCTGGACCAGCATAGGGAAAATGCAGCCCATAGGATTCACGCCCTCGCGCTGGTATAGCTGCATAATTTCGCGCTGCAACATGGCTTTGTCATCTCCACATTTTTCCCGCAACTTGGCCTGTTCAGGAGCAAGCTTCTTCATCTTGGCCGCAGATACATAAGCAACATTTGTCAGCGGATAGACAGCCGATCGAATAACAATCGTCAAAAGAATAATTGCAGCCCCGAAATTCCCTATATACTCACCCAGATAATGAAGCATATAAAAGAACGGCTTTGCCAAAAACCAAAACCAGCCAAAATTGACCGCTAGCGTAAACTGAGGAGCATTCAGGCTTTCCTGATATTCCGTCAGTTTATAGTATTCCTTAGCCCCGACGAAAATATTGCTTTTATATTCAGCAACAGCCCCCGCAGGGATATCAACGGCCGGGCCAGTATAATCAGTCTGATACCGCGTATAATCTCTTGGTTTTTTCTCGCCAGGCTCAGGCGGTGGTGGATTTTTTACCGGCACACTGGCAAAGCGATAACTTGTATTTTGCCCTTGAGCGGGTATTAAAGCAGTTAACC
Organism: uncultured Micavibrio sp.; assembly: GCA_964352115.1. Taxonomy (GTDB): domain Bacteria; phylum Pseudomonadota; class Alphaproteobacteria; order Micavibrionales; family Micavibrionaceae; genus CAYGQP01. Next base: position 1,002 of record CAYGQP010000129.1, read on the forward strand.
AATACTTGTCTGTGATGCCTAACCAACCCCGATCAGCACGATATTGAGTTGGCCCCTCTTTTCGTAAGTCCGTATATGTAACCTCATGAAGCTCCTGACCCACGTATGAAATTGGTCCCTCATGCGCAATCCAGGTCCACCTGTAATCTTCCGGTATCCCGCGCTGAGAGGCGAGTCCGTAAGGATGAAGAGTCAAGTTTTGAGCAGAATTATTGATAACCTTCTGGGTAAGTGTAATCACATAGTTTTCATCCATGTCATACGTCCGCTCAAAGCGAACACCCTGCTTATTTTCCCAAAAAAGCACCAATGGAGTAGCGGGACGAAGCGTAGCGTTTTGTTTAGAGCTCCACAACGTATTTTTATCTGGTAAATCAACACCCTCCTTGGAAACCCAGCCATGCTCGATATATCGGGGCAAACGTGTTTTTGCGGGGGAAAGTACAGTAACGTTCTCGTTCTTGTCTAAAGTCTTATAAAAGGCCTTCAAACCAATATCATCAATGCGCGCGCCCCTCGTTGAGAGAGATCCGGTAATTGCATCACTGGAAATTGAAATTCTTTTCTCTGAACCGAGTGCTTTTTCTCGATCAACAACTTCAAAAATTTGCTCTTCCGGCGTAGGTATTTTTTGAGCTTCGGTCCGCGCAATTTGCGCCCGTAATTTTTGAGCCTTACGAAGTTCTTCAGACTTTGGCTTCATCACCAAGTTGTAATATCCAACAAACAGCAATAATGAAACCGCGAAAAAAATCATCATATTTCGCGAATCATCAGGATGCATTTGATTTTGATTTCCACCCTTCATGGAGGTACCGAACCTTTCGTAATTTTATGATGTTTGGGTTATACCCCATGCGTGATATGCGATCAATGACTAGTGTTCTTTATTTCTGGGGCTTTTCCGGCACGGGGTCAAAACGAGACCCACGATAGACCGGATGACACTTACAGACGCGTTTTAGGGTCAAATAGGACCCTTTTAGGAACCCATGACACTCAAATGATTCGCGTGCATATGCAGAGCATGTGGGTGAAAAACGGCAGTTCTTGCCAAGCATGGGTGATATCGCCGCACCATAAAATGTGATCAGAAATTGAGCGATTCTAGAGAGCATCAAGTTTCTCCAGGCACCATTTCAGATCTTGGCATAAACTTTCATATGGCCTAATCGCTGTTAACGGACGACCTATCAAAACGTAATCATGGTTCTCAATTCCATGTTCGCTCAGAACATCTGCGACAACAGATCGAAGGCGACGTTTGATACGATTTCGATTTACAGCCCGCTTATCAACTTTTTTACTGACCGTAAAACCGATACGCTTACCGCGCGATTCATTCGGGCAAAATTGAAGAATGAGCCCATGAGAAACCCATTTTTTACCATGTCGTTGTATATGAAGAAAATCCGAGCGCTTCTTAAGAACGCTCAATGCTTTTGTGTCTTTTCTTGCGGCGCGCATAAATCACGCCCTCCACAATTAAGCGCTCAGGCTCTTGCGACCTTTTGCACGACGACGTGCCAGAATCTGACGGCCTTGCTTCGTGGCCATACGTGCACGAAATCCGTGGCGGCGTTTGCGAACCAAAGTACTGGGTTGAAATGTTCTTTTCATCTTTACTGCCCTTTAAAGGAATTCTTATTTAAATCTTCAATATGCGAAGGTGGGTGGTTTATAACGATAATCCACATGCCTGTCAACGAAATTAACTTAAGCCGCCAAATCAGGGCCAGGGAGAGGTCCAGAACCATGTCCGGTTTGAAGAGCATTCTCCTGACGTTCTTTACAGGCCTTTTCTGAAACAAGCGTCAAAAACGTCTCTGACCCTATTACAGCCATCTTTTTCGCAAAGATATTGGCATAATCATCTTCCATGCCCCGCCCTTGTATATCTTCAAAAATCATATTTGCGTCATTACACATGGTTGATTGCTCGTCAGCATTAATCCCCATAAAGACTTCAGGATAATAATTAAAGAGCAATAACCCCAAATATGTTCTTGCCTGCATTATGCTTAAATTGGGCATTGGTCTTGTGAACCCCTGACCTTTCACAAAACTCTCTAGCAAGGCTTCGGGTTGCCCTTGACGATTATTCAGATCATTAAACCCACGGTTAATTTCATCCACTTCTATCGCCTGAGTAGAAAGTGAAGTAAGCAGGGCAGACATGACCGTCCATTTGTTATTGGGCTGCCTTTGAATCGCGTATTCAAATAACCGCTCCAGCCCCGTCATAAAATCAGGGTCCATCCCCACGAAGTAATCATGCTCAGTGAAGTTCTCAAATACATACAGCAAGCCATTATCGGTGGACTCATTCAATGCAGCAAAATGCTGAAAAATATCAGAATCATCAAGCCCAGCTCTGTAAAGGCTATCTTCGCCCTCTGCAAAATCTGAAAGTGTCAAATCGCTGTAATCCATAGCATCACCCTTCGTAAATCAACAAGGAACTTACATTATGTAAATGGGTTTTGCAAGCTTTTTGAGCTTATCCTTCGCCCATCGCCTTTTTCATGAAAAATCGCTTGGCCGGTCTTAAACGGGAAACCGCCCGCATGCCCAAACGGCGCGCAATACCTAATGATTTGGAATTATTGGAAAAAAGCCTTACCAAACCATCGGTAAACGCCACCATCGCCATATTATCCGGGCGACGTATCCGCTCATACTCTTCAAGCAAACAATCAGATCCCAAATCCTCTCCGGCACTATAAGCCTTAATCAACAGCGTAGATAACGTATCCAGATCACGAAACCCAAGATTTAACCCCTGTCCCGCAATCGGATGAATCCCATGTGCCGCATCCGCAACCAACGCCATCCGCGGCGCGATATACGATGACGCATGAACCAGACCGAGCGGATATGTAACCTTTGGCCCTGCCAATTTAATATCTCCATAACGCTCAGGAAAACGTGCCGCCAGCGCTGTTTCAAAAATCCGATCGTCAAAATGGGACCACGAATCCTGCTCCTTGCCATGTTCGGTAAAGACCACCGCGCTGCGGTGGCGTCCCTGATCGTCATCACTCATAGGCAGAATCGCAAAAGGCCCCTCAGGCCAAAAATGCTCAACAGCAATGTTATTGTGGGGGTGTTCATGATAAACTTGCGAAACCACAGAACGTTGCTTATAGCTCCATTGTCGCGTTTCCGAGTTCATAAAATTTCGTGTCATTGATCTACGGCCATCCGCACCAATGATCAGACTGGCCGTCATTTTATGACCATTTTTCAAAATTACATGCGCAGCATTTTCTTCAATCTCAAACCCCTGAACCTCGGCCGGTGCAAAATGATCAACGGTTTTAAGCGAGGCCATAACATCCATCATGCGCGTCCGCAAATCAGCATTCAGGACAATCCATCCAAAGGCCTTGTTATCAACTTCATGGCTCAGAAATTCCAGGAGTACAGGAGAATGACCATCCAAAATTTCAATATCTTGTATCGCGCACATCTGATCTTCATCCAGCGGCCAAATGCCTGCGCGCTCAAGAATTTTGCTGGAGCCATATGAAATTGCCGTTGTACGCAAATCACCGGCCAACGCTGCCTTAGGTTCCTGCTGGTCAATGCAGGCCACGCGCAAACTGCCCTGACCGAGCAAACAGCTCATGGCCAGACCGGACAAGCCGCCGCCAACAATGATCACGTCGAAATCTTCCATGAACCTTATATAGGAGAGATCATGCGCAAAAGACAGAAATTTTTATGAGGTATAGCGAGGGTAAAATTTAAGAAACCGGGCAATCAACCTTTACCGGCAAATCAGCCGCAATTGGCTCATCATCCAGCATCTCAATCATACCCGTAGGCTGCACGGCGAAATTCGCAATAAACAATGCATTTGAGTAGAACACCACAGCATCACACAGAAAATACCCCTGATCATTCATGCCCTCAAACGTGGCCTCGCGAACCGTACCCTCAACGACTGAGCGAGTTGTATCATCCATATCCTTGGGCATGTTCGGGTCGTCCATCGTCTCCGCGATGTAAAACGGGCCCTCTTCTCCGCGCACGAAAAAACAGAAGAAATGCAGATATTCGAGAACATTTTCCTCATTCACTTTAATCGGGGCCTTGGCATTCACTTCGTGAATTGGCGGAGATGTTCCATTCAGGCGGAACAGATTACCCTGATCGGTCAAATAATAGATATTGAGGTTCTGATTCACCCAATTCGGGTCACGAACACGAATAAGAGCAACGGTTTCATAAAATGGCAACATGCGCCATTCAACGCGAGTGCTCTCGGCTGATACACGGTATTTTCCATCAATCGGGTTAATCTGTTCTAGGAACCCTGCAAGTTCTTCACCTTCAACAAGATTCCAATTATCGTCATGATACATGAATCATTCCCATGAATAATTTAAAATTACGCAATGCAACATTAGCTATTTACAGAGAAAATACCCAGAGCACAAGGTTTTGTTTTACAGATAAAATTCTGATATTTCAAGATCTCACGAGAATTTACACCCAAAACACAGGATCATCATTGATTTTTATTTGAGTTGTTATAGAAATGGGGTCATGAAAAACATAAAAAACACATTATGCGCTCTTGTTGCGACCGGATTTGTATTGGGCACAGCGATGCTAAAC
>CAYGQP010000130.1:0-4726 GCA_964352115.1 uncultured Micavibrio sp.
TCCGGTGAGAGTGAAAGCACAAAACGAGGTCCGCCATAACCAACGTATCCAGCTTGGCTTTCAATATGGGGGAAGCGCTCTTTGTCGTCTAAAAACTTGAAAACATCCCGCATACGTCGATCTGTCGTACGCGTCGTTGTACTCGCTGGCAGCTCTGCATATATCAAGATCTGTGAGCGATCGGAGTCAGGAAAGAATTGCTGCGGAACAAGGCTCATCAAATTTATAGACCCGATAAACATCACAGCCATAATCGCCATAAATATCTTTCGGTGCTGCATTGCCCAATGTAAGAACCTCTCATAAGGGCCATAAAGCTTTCCTATGAAGCTTGCAGAGTTTTGTTCTTTTCCTGATTTTGCATTGGGGTCAATTTTCAAGAAGTAATAGCAAAGTGTCGGCGTGACACACAGGGCCAAAACCCAGGAGGTTAAAAGTGAGATCATGATGACGAGAGAAATTGAACGCGTATATTCGCCTGCGACATGCGGCGCCAACATTAGTGTCTAGAATACTAATATTGTGGTCAAAGAAGATATAAGTAGCGGAACAGCCATTTCGCCACCACAGGTTTTCAAAGCGTCTTCTCGGCTTGATCCTTCTTCAAGGCGACGTTTGAAATCCTCGGCAATCACAATGCCGTTATCAACCAACAATCCTAATGAAATTATGAGCGTGGCAAGGCTCATACGCTCAAGCTCCATACCCAAAATATTCATTACTGCTAAAGTTGCCAGCATCACAAACGGAACAATCGCTCCAACGATTAACCCTGTGCGCATGCCTAAAAACAGCATCACAACAGCCAAAACAATCGCGAGAGTCTGCAGCACATTGATCGACACACCATAAACTGTATTGGCGACCTGTTCAGCTTGATATGTGGCAATATTTAAAAACATGCCTGCAGGAAGGGTCGCCTGTAATTCCTCAATCTGAGCCTTAACGCGCGGGGAGAACTCCAGCACGTTATAGCCATTCAACATTGAAATGGCGAACATAATTGCAGGCTCTCCATTAAAGTATGATGACTGGTTTGGAGGGTCTATATAGTCCCGCGTAATTGTGACTATGTCGGATAAAGGAATAACATCATTCGTACCCGGAAGGGCGATAAGCGTTTCAGCTATATCCTCAATTGTCTCAAAATTACCCGTTGGTTCAATAATGAAACTTCGAGCCCCGGTGTCGATCGAACCGCCCGGTTGAATAATATTTTGTGTGCTCAGTATTTGAGCGAGTTCGACAGGGCCAATGCCAAGTTGAGAAAGCTTGGCGTTCGATATCTCCATAAAGATACGCTCATCTTGCACACCCATAATTTTGATCTTTTTTGTTCCTTCAACAGTATAAAGAACATCACGGACATGTTTGGCCATGTCATACATCAAAGACATTTCATAGTCTGGCGCCGTGAGCGCAAGAGTGATCATTGAGACATCGCCAAACTCATCATTAATAATCGAGGGACGCGTGCCATCGGGTAATGATGCATAAGCTTCGCTGACTTTATTGCGCAAATTTTGCCAAATCGGTTTTAGGTCTTTAAACCGATCTTGAATTTCAACATGAATTAAAGATTGTCCCGTCGAAGATGTTGAGCGAATTTCTTCGATCTCAGGAATTTGGCGAATGGCCCGCTCTAGCTTCTTTGTAATTAAATCCTCAACTCGCTCGGGATTAAGCCCTGGGTATTGCGTTACAACTAAAGCTTCCCGGATAGTAATTTGAGGGTCTTCGCGCGCAGGAAGAGTGAAATAGCTTATCACGCCGTATAACAATAACGCCGTAAGAGCCATAAAAACGAGCCTACGATAATGAAAAGCGATTTGTGTGAGATTCATGTCTTAATCGCTTTTCTTAATTAAATTGTTCTGTGCCGACACCCATAAGCCTTACAGCTTGACCGTCATGTAAATATTCAACGCCTGCAGTGGCAATAATCTCTCCTGGCTGTAAACCTTTTGAAATAAGGATATCATTATCAATGACAGTTTCAGTCTGGATTTCCCGCTTACGAACGACGTTCGCAGCCTCATCAAAAACAAAGGCGTAAGCTTTTTGATCGGCGCCAGGTAAAATAGCCGTTGGCGGAATTTTTACGGCTTGGCCTTTATAACCCGTGCGTCCAGTTCCTTCGAAAGTGAAATCAATCTCGACAGTCATACCGCCCCGAAGCTGTTCGTTATTTTCTTTCAAAAGCAGTGTGACAGGAAAAGCATTCGCACTTTCGGCGCGTGAGCCAATTTCGGTAATTTCTGCTTCAAGGCTTAAATTAGGAATTGCCGGGTATTGGGTCTTGTATAGTTGGCCCTTTTTAATATTGCCGATTATTGTTTCCGGCACCAGTGCAGCAACCTCCAGACTGCCATATCCTTCAATTTGTAAAACGGTTTCCCCTGCTCGAACGGTTTGGGATGGTTCAATGAGACGCGAAACAATTTTCCCATCATAGGGCGCACGAAGTGCCGTATCCCCTAAATCCTCTTGTGTTAAATCCAGCTGGGCTTTTGCAATATCAACAGCGCTTTTGGCTGTGTCCATCGCTGCTCTTGCATTATCAAGCGCAGATTTAGAGACCCAGCCCTTATCAAAAAGATTAGACTGGCGCTGAAATTCGTTTTGCGCTTCCGTGAGAACGGCGCGGGCCTCTTGTAAGCCACCCTGCGCTGATTTTTTTGTTAATTCATAGCTTGCCTCATCAAGTGAAGCCAAAACCTGATCTTTAGCAACGTTATCGCCTAAGTTCGCAAAAACTTTCTCGACCTTGCCGCTCACCTCAAAACTGAGATTTGCACTTTCCGATGCCTGCAAAACGCCTGAAATGCGCCTTACCTGAGATAGGTCAGTACTCTGGGTTTTGATCCATACGATGGGTTTGGGAATGACTTTTGTCGAGGGCTCCTCTTCTGAACAAGACGATAGAATAAATAAACAGCTCAGGAGCATACAGAATATTGTTTTTTGATTAAGCGGCATTTTTATTTCCTATTCGATAGTATCGCTATTAACTGAACTATAACTTTATTTTCTAAGTCCATAGCCCGTTTTGAAAATCCACGCGATAATGCTTATCGCTACAATTGTGAACACGCAGACCATTGAGACGCTGACCAACAAGCTTACATCGGAACTTTCATAGAAACTCCATCGAAAGCCGCTAATCAGATAGACGACTGGATTAAACAGTGAAACGGTTTGCCAAAATGGTGGAAGCATATCAATTGCATAAAACGCGCCCCCAAGAAATGTTAAGGGCGTAATAATTAGCAAAGGAATTATTTGCAATTTCTCAAATCCATCGGCCCATATACCAATAATGAACCCCATAAGGCTGAAGGTGATACATGTCATTATGAGAAAAAATGCCATCCATATAGGATGTTGAATCTCAAGCGGCACAAAAAACCCGGCTGTTACTAAAACAATTATCCCGACGACAAGCGATTTAGTGGCTGCTGCCCCAACATATGCTAAGGAAACTTCCCAAAATGAAAGTGGCGCCGAGAGAATTTCATATATTGTTCCTGTAAATCTTGGAAAATAAATGCCGAATGATGCGTTTGATATGCTTTGCCCCAAGATTGTGAGCATTATAAGGCCAGGGACGATAAATGCGCCGTATTCAACCCCATCAATGTTGGATATTTTTGAACCCAGAGCGGCTCCAAATACGAAGTACAGCACGGTGGAAATAACTGGTGAGGCAAAGCTTTGCCCTAGCGCTCGAATAGCGCGCTTCATTTCGAATTTATAAATCGCCCATATTCCACGCCAATTCATGCTGCTTCTTCCTTCGTATCTTTCTCGTTTAAAAGCCCGATAAATATCTCTTCAAGTGAACTTTGATGAACTTGCATATCTATTGGCCGTATTCCGTTCTCCTTTAAATTATCAAGAACGTTCGAAATATCATTGTTCTGTTCAAAAGGGCTATATGTGAAGACAAGGCGTTTACCAACATTGTCCAAAACGAGGTTATATTCACTAAGGTTTTTTGGAAGACCTTTTAACGGTTCACGCAAATCAAAGAGAACTTGCTTGTTACCCATTTTTTTCATTAGAGCGTCTTTTTCTTCGACTAGAATAATATTGCCCTTGCTAATGATACCAACACGATCGGCCATTTCCTCGGCTTCTTCCATGTAATGTGTCGTTAAAATAATCGTCACACCCGTATCCTTGAGTGATCGCACTTGTTCCCACATTGAGTTTCGCAGCTCAACATCAACACCTGCAGATGGCTCATCTAAAAATAAAATACGCGGTTCATGTGAAAGGGCTTTGGCGATCATAACACGGCGTTTCATGCCGCCTGACAGGTTTCTTATTTGTTCATTCTTTTTGTCCCATAACGAAAGGCGTTTGAGAATATCTTCGATCATTGCTGGATTGGGTGCTTTGCCGAATAATTCACGCGAGAAGCTGACTGAGCTCCAGACTGTTTCAAATAGGTCTGTCGTCAACTCTTGCGGGACAAGACCAATGCAAGAGCGTGCCGCTTTGTAATCTCTTATATTATCGTGTCCAAAAACCTCAACGGACCCACTTGTGGGGCTTACCAACCCACAGACCGCGCCAATCAATGTGGTCTTTCCAGCCCCGTTTGGGCCTAGAAGGGCAAGAATTTCACCTGATTTTACGTCTAAATTGACACCAGATAGAGCCTTAAAACCGTTATCATAGGTTTTTTCTAGATTTTTTATAGAGATTGCTAAAGATGTCA
>CAYGQP010000130.1:4736-5606 GCA_964352115.1 uncultured Micavibrio sp.
CCTGATGCACCGCAGATAACAATTTTTCCCTTAAGCTTCATTTAAAAGTATTCGCCAGTTGTTTGAATAGAAAATTTGGGGCAACGCGGCTCATTAAGCGCATTTGCTTTGACATCCCCGCAGCAATTTCATATCTGTTGGATTTCAGGCCTTGCATAAATTCGGCAACCATTTTATCGACAGGCATAAGTTTTACACTCGGCGTTCTAAAGTTATCCGCAAGAGCTGTATCTGTGGGTGGGGGCAGCAATTCGAAGACTTTAATATTTTCGCCCTTGAATTGATGACGCAGCGATTGCGCGCAATGATGCATCAGTGCCTTCGTACCTGAATAAACGGGCGTGGCCGGAAACGGAACATAGGCAAGGCCAGACGATACAAACACAACAGCAGACTCACTGCTTTTTTTGAGTAAAGGCAGGAGCTTGTATGTAAGATTAAGGGGTGCAATCGTGTTGACTTCTATCTCACTGCGAATATTAGATAGCGTTTTTTCATCGGTTGCAAAATCATATTTATGCATGATGCCTGCATTGTTAATCAAAATATCAAGCTTACCGTATCGCGCCGAAATCTCGGACAGCATCTTGTTTTGGTCATCCTCTTTGGTCACATCACATTGAATAAAATCAACGCCGCAATCGACTGCAACAGCTTTTAGGGTTTCTTCGTTACGGCCACTGATAATTATTTTTGCACCCTGCTTGGAGAGTTGGCGCGCCATCTCTGCGCCAATGCCTGCGTTCCCGCCCGTAATTAAAATTATTTTATCTTTGAGTTTCATGATGTTTTTTCACTTTCCTTATAGCTTATAACGGTTGCCAGAACAGCATAGAGCGCCGCCCCAAACCCAAGCAAAACACGTGGCCA
>CAYGQP010000131.1:0-5477 GCA_964352115.1 uncultured Micavibrio sp.
ATTATGAGACCCCGTGACCATAATACCGGCAGCGGCTTGACGGTGTTTAACGGCGAAGTACAGCATAGGAGTAGGGCCAAGGCCGATGTTTTCGACCGTGATGCCAATATTGCACAGGCCTGCGATTAAGGCGTCGGAGAATGGAATTGAGCTTTCGCGGCCATCATAGCCAACGCACATTGTGTTCCCGCCATTTTTGAGTACGTAAGCCCCAAAGGCTAAACCGAGCGCATAGGCATCATTTTCATCCAGCGTTTCCCCAACAATTCCGCGGATATCGTATTCACGCAGTATGGTGGGGTTAAAGCGGTGTGCCCCCATATTCATAGCGGGCATAGCGGGAATAAAAACCATTCATGACTCCTTGTAATTTATTCCGCGGCTTGCGAGAGGTTTTCTTCGGCATTCAGGCGGCTCAACATATTGCGCACGTCATCGCCAACCTTTTCATCATTCATGCCATATACAATGTTGGCTTCAATAAAGCCCAGACGGCTGCCGCAATCATAGGATTTGCCCTCAAACTGCATCGTATGGAAAGGTTGTTCGCCTATAAGCTTTGCCATGGCATCGGTGAGCTGAATTTCCCCGCCTGCACCAGTTTCAAAGGCGGCGAGGGGTGCAAATACCTCAGGCTGCAGAATATAGCGGCCCACGACCGACATCGTTGATGGGGCATCGGCCGGTTTTGGTTTTTCAACGAGGGCTTTGACCTTTGCCACCTTGCCTGTGTCGCCACCTGTATCAACGATGCCATATTTATCCGTATCTTCGGGCGCGATATGCTCAACGGCGATGACATTGCCGCCGTGTTCATTATAAACATCGACCATTTGTTTCAGGCACCCTTGAGGGCCGCGAATAAGAACGTCAGGCAACAAAATGGCGAAGGGTTCATCGCCCACCAGCTTTTTTGCACACCATATCGCATGGCCAAGGCCAAGGGGTTTGGGTTGGCGGGTCAGGAACAGGCTGCCCGCGGGCATTTCGGAATCGCGGACCTTCTGAAGCATATCTGTTTTTCCGCGCGCTTCCAGCGTGGCCTCTAGTTCGGGCTGGAAATCGAAGTGTTCTTCCAGCATTTCCTTGCCGCGCCCGGTGACGAATATGAATTCCTCAATGCCTGCTTCGCGGGCTTCCTCGAATACATGTTGGATCAGCGGGCGATCATTGATGGTCAGCATTTCCTTTGGCATCGCCTTTGTGGCGGGCAGGAACCTTGTGCCAAGCCCAGCAACAGGGAATACAGCTTTTTTAATTGGGCTGAATGTCATGCAATCTCTCTCGCAGGTTTTTCGTCGTTTTTCAAGATGAGCTGTTTCTTTCAAGTAGAATATCGCGCGCCGCGTTGAGCTTTGCGGCCATCCAGTCGGAGCCTTCGTTGTCCGGGTGGACCTTTTGCATCAGTTTTTTGTAGGCTTTTTGGATGTCTTCCTCCGTTGCGCCGGGCTTTAGGCCAAGGATCTCGAGGGCTTCTGCTTCTGTGTTTATTTCAGGAGATTGATCAGGTTTGGACGTTCCTGATTTAATTTTCTGACGCTCTCTAAGGTAACCAAAAATGAAAGGAATAGTTGCTACGACAAGACCAAGAGCAGCGGGAAGGCGGCCGGACACAGCCAAATAAAACAAGGCTGCGCAAAAGGCCAAAAACCCGGCCGTTAAAAACAGGGATTTGATTTGCTGTATATTGGCTTTCATAAAAAAGCGATAGAGCGCATATAGCCCGATAATAATGCCGATGGCGAGAAGAAGATAATGCATGAACGTGGTTCGTCCTTTTCAATTGGCTTTGACCTAGGGCCTAACACTAAATATATATAGAAGTAAGCGAAAGGTTTTTCCAGCGATATGAATGCACAAGACAAAATCACAGCGCTCAGAGGGGCGATGAAAGAGGCCGGTGTTGACGGGTTTATTATCCCCAAGGCCGATGAATATCAGGGGGAATTCGTTGCGCCCTATGCAGAGCGTTTGATTTGGCTGACCGGGTTTACAGGTTCAGCAGGGATGGCCTGTGTCCTTGCGGATAAGGCGTTTGTTGTGACCGATGCGCGCTACGGTATTCAGATTAAACAGCAGGTTGATCAACGTCTTTATGAAACGGCGGATGTCGCTGATAAGACAATGAAATCTTGGCTTGGTGATCATTCGAAACAGGGCGGCGTGATTGGCTATGATCCTTGGCTACATACGCCGGATCAAATTCAACGTCTTGAACATGATTCTTATGAGCTACGGCCGCTGGATACGAATTTGATCGATAAGATTTGGCCGGACCGTCCAGATGCTCCGGCATCTGATGTTGTGCAGTTTCCCGAACATGTTGCTGGGAAATCTCTTCAAGAAAAGCTTAAGGTTGTGCAGCAAAACCTTAAGAATCATAGCGTTAGGGCGTTTTGTTTAACCTTGCCGGATTCTATTGCGTGGCTTTTGAATATTCGGGCGCAGGATGTCGAATATATTCCGTTGGCGTTGTCGTATGCGATTGTCTATGCGAATGATGATCATATTGACTGGTTTATCGATGAACGCCGCCTGAATGCTTTTGAGCATAAACATATCAGAGTTTATTCTCGTGATGATTTGGAAGGTCAGCTGAACGACATTGTCGGCGATGTTGGTTTCGATGGTGCATACACGCCAATCTGGTTTAAGCAGGCGCTTGGTGAGCGGGCCAAGGCCATCAGCGATCCGTGCGTTGCCCCGAAGGCGATAAAGACTGACGCGGAGCAAAACGCCATACGTGAGGCGCATATTCATGATGGTGTTGCGCTGGTGAAATTTCTGAAATGGTTGGATGATGGACCTGAAAAACATGAATTAACCGAATGGGATATTGCGCAAAAGTTAAAGCAATTCCGTGCGCAAAACCCTCTGTTTAAAGCCTCAAGCTTTCCAACAATCTGCGGGTTTGGTGAGCATGGCGCTATCGTTCATTACCGCGCGACAAAAGACAAAAATGCGCCCGTAAAGGGCGATGGATTGCTGTTGATTGATAGTGGCGCTCAATATGCCGGGCAGGACGAAGCTGGCGTAGCCGTATATGGCACCACTGATATCACGCGCACAATTGCCATTGGTGAGGTGACGCCGGAGATGAGGCGAGCATTTACGCTGGTCCTGAAGGGGCATATTGCCGTGGCCTCGGCAAAGTTTCCGGCCGGCACGACCGGGGCGCAAATTGATACGCTCGCTCGGCACCCGCTGTGGCAGGAGAGTATGGATTTTGCGCATGGCACGGGGCATGGTGTGGGCTGTTATCTTGCTGTGCATGAGGCATCAGCGAATTTATCGCCGAAGGGTGAAAAGGCGTTAAATCCCGGTATGTTGTTATCGAATGAGCCGGGATATTACAAGGAAGGGGCTTTTGGAATCCGCATTGAAAACCTTATTTTGTGCAAAGATACCGCGCTTAAATCCGATAGTGGCAAGGACGTGTATGAATTTGAAACCGTAAGTTTTGCGCCGATTGATCTTCGATGTCTTGATGTTGATTTACTGACAAAGCCGGAGCGCGCGTGGCTAGAGGCATATCATCAAGCCGTTTTCGACAAGATCGGCCCTCATTTGGATGAGGAGCATGTTCAATGGCTCAAGGCGCAGATATCATTCGCCCAATAATCATTCCCCCAATAATGAGTCCTCGGGGTGAAAAATGATTTGATTGATCAGCGTATTTGCGAAATCAGATGTGATGAGATTGTTTGAGCCTATTAATTCCTGAACCACGATGTGATTGTTTGAAAATTGTACCAAAAGCCGTGAAACCTCGGCATAGGGGAATTTCTGAGGGGCCTTTATCGGGAATGCCGTTTGGATGAAGGCCCGGCCTTCTATAATTTCGTCTGTGAAGGGCACTTCTCTGCGCTTTTCCTGACGGTTGTTGATGTGGCGAGCGCGCAACAGCTTTTTAACTTCCTGAAACGTTGCCGGGTTTGGTGAGTAATAGGTGTAAACACTATAGAACATAGCTTCGCCGCGAACGGGATCTCTGAATACCATGCTCACGCTATCTGAATTTTCAGATTTTTCGATTTTGGGCGGGTTTTTAAAATGAACAGAAGACTGCTGCGGAATGAGCAGGCTAAATGTTTTGAGCGGCGCTTCAATGGTTTGCCACTCTTCGATAAGAGGGTTTTTTGGGGTTTCCGTGCGGTTCCAGAATTCAAATTTATCGTAGAAGTCACGTGTTCGAAGAGATGTCATCGCATCTGGCGGTGCGATTGTTGTTAATGTGAACTTTGTCGTCGGTGTATATAGAATTCTAGTGCGGTTGCTCTGGCGGTTTTCTTCATTCAGATCATATTCAATGATCATTTCGGCATAGCGGTATGGGCCAAGTTTCCCCAGCTTATCACTGATCACTTCACCATTTAGACGCTCATAGCTGTTTCTTATTTTTGCGAGATCTTGGATCAAAAGCTTTTCCGCCTCTTCCTGAGAGATCAGGTTTCCGATTGTTTGCTCATATTTCACGGCATATGTTTTCATGTCTTCGGGGACACTGGGGCTGCCGAAGCGGCCCACAATTTCCTCGTAGTTCAGGGCTCTATCTTCATCAACGACAAAGTTTTCCGTCTTTACCTGATAGCCGTATGGCATTCGGGTTGTGAGGATGCGTTTATCCGATTGATAGAAGATCCATTGTTCCGGGGCCTCGGCACGCAGTGCATATGGCAACAAGGTGGCCATGAACAGTGCGAGAAAAATCAGAAAACGGTAAAGCTTTGTGTGCGGCATGACGAGATGGGCTTTGAGGTTGTTAATCATATCGTTCATCATCCAGCATAAAAAAACCGCCGGGAAATAGCCAGCGGTTTTGAATCTTGTTTATTAAGAAACGGTCTAAAATCCGTCGCGTTCTCTGCGTTTACGGTCCATTTTGCGGACACGGCGAATGGCCTCAGAATCTTCGCGTGCGCGCTTCTCAGAAGGTTTTTCATAGTGACGACGAAGCTTCATCTCACGAAAAATACCTTCGCGCTGCATTTTCTTTTTCAAGGCGCGTAGGGCTTGATCTACATTATTATCGCGTACACTTACACTAACCAAAACTAATCACTCCATTTCAAATTCGTTTTTTTCCTTTTCAAAAGGCTGGCCATATCTACCATTTAGCCAGAATAATGCAAGGAAAAAATTCATCAATATTATTAAGATGTTCTATTATGATAGCGGATTTTGTATAATATTACAAAACTACGATGAATGTGACCGTTTACAGATTGGATAACAAGATGAAAAAATTAGTATTAGCTCTAGGAATGTCTGTGTTTGGATTTAGTGCCGGAATGACCTCTGCTCAGGCCGCTGATGGAAGCGTTGAGGGATATTGGCTGACGCAAAACGAGCGTTCTGTGATTCATATCCAACCATGTGACGAGGGCGTTTGCGGTAAAATTCATTGGATCATTGACGGGGGATTGCAGTTTGATGAGAAAAATCCCGATGAAACCAAACGCAACACGCCGATGTGC
>CAYGQP010000132.1:0-5460 GCA_964352115.1 uncultured Micavibrio sp.
TTCATCGCGTAAACCACGCTTTCTACCCTGGCATCGGCCATTTGCGACTGTCCGTAGGTAAATATCTGCTCAATACCGCTGGACCGCGCCAACGCCATCACATCCAAAAACGCCTCGTCATCGGCGTTTAAAATCACCATCCCGCCAACGGGCATCGTTTCAAAAATCGCACTATTAAGCGCCGCTTCTCCATCAGAAATCACCGCGATATCAGGTTGAACAGCAGGCGAAAATCCGAATACACCAAACATCGCATCAACAGGCATAGACGCCATCCCGACCGACACATGCCGCGCACTATTATGCACACCGCCAGCCGTCGCGAGCGCCTTAATCAGCAATCCCCGAACATTCCCCTGCGCGGAGATCACACTCGCATGGGTTCTATACCGTGAGGCACGCGCCAATTCCTGTAACGCCTGATAGACATCGCCAACCTCCAAAACAGGCCATGACGATCCGTTGAGCGATCCCTTTCTTACAACGGCCGCCGCTGCACCGCGCTGAAACGCAAGATCCAGATCATCAGCCTTTGAGGCAAAAAACAAATCGCCCGGCCTTATATCTTCAAGCTTCAGACACAGCCCGCTTGCCTGCCATTCCTGCGTATTTGTTCCGCCGGTAATGATGGCCGCTTCGGCTGCGCTCCATAACGTTAATGTATTAAGCACTTTTAATCTCCTCTAGTACTTTTTCAGCTTCTGTATAATCATCAAAAGGTTCCGTGCGACTGGCAAAGATTTGCCCATGTTCATGCCCTTTTCCGGCAATCACAAGCACGTCCGCCTTCTGTAAATCTTTAATCGCCCCGCAGATCGCATCGCGGCGGCTGGAATCTTCCTTCGCACTGGAAAAACCGGCTAATATTTCACGGCGAATGACGGCCGGATCTTCGGACCGCGGATTATCATCCGTCACGATCACATCATCCGCGAATTCACCGGCCACTTGGGCCATCATGGATCGCTTTCCCTTGTCGCGGTCTCCGCCACATCCGAACAAACACACCAAACGACCAGACGTATGCGGCCTCAGAGCCTTGAGTATCGTTTTCAATGCATCGGGCGTATGCGCATAATCAATATAAACGGCGGGCTGATCATCAAACCCACGCACAAGCTGCAGCCGCCCAGGAACCCCCTCAAGGCTCGAAAGCGTTTCAACAGCCTCATCAATTTGCGCCTTGTCGTCAGGAAATTCAGCAATCACTAACCCAAGCGCACATAAAACATTCATGACCTGAAAATCACCAACGAGCGGCAATGTAAATTCATAGCCTCTACCTATAACCTCAATTTTCAGATGTTGACCATGCGCCGTTGGCGTAACCTCAAGAAGTTTGATGTCCTTCCCCTGAACGCCATAAGAAAGTTCGACAATACTACCCCTCTCTTGGATTGCATGATTCAGGCTATTGTAGTGCTCCTCATCCGCGTTCAGAACCGCGACGCCTTCTTCGGCAAGCAGATCTGTAAACAGTCGTAACTTAGCCGCAAAATACTTATCCATCGTCTCGTGGTAATCCAGATGATCCCGCGATAAATTCGTGAACCCGGCCACCGTCACCTGCGCCCCGTCCAATCGATATTGATCCAGACCGTGACTGGAAGCCTCCATCGCCAAATGCGTAATCCCCGCCGCGGCCAAGTCCGCCAGCTCCGCCTGTAGAGAAACTGGATCCGGTGTAGTGAGTGAGCCAGAGCGCACAGTGTTTTCCGAGCGCACACCAAGCGTCCCTAGTGACGCCGACTTCAACCCCAGCTTTTGCCAAATCTGTTGCGTAAAATGCGCTGTTGAGGTCTTGCCATTCGTCCCCGTCACGGCAACAATCCTCTCTGGTTGCTTCCCATAAAATTCTGCCGCCATGCGCGCCAGGGCAATGCGCGTATTTTGATCCGTAATCAATGTCACGTCCTTGCTGCCCTCTGGTAAAACAGTCCCCTCCGGCGCTAAAATAGCAACCGCCCCGTGTCGGATCGCCGTCTCGATGTAATCACGGCCGTCAAATTTACTGCCAGGCAACGCCGCAAACAAATACCCGCTTTTCACCGCGCGACTGTCCTGTGTGATCCCCCTCAACGATTTCACATCAAACGCGCTCATTGGCTCCCCTTCGCTGCAACATATTTCTTAAGCGATGCGCCTAATTCACGATCCACCGGCACGGGCTTCGCAGGGATACCCAAAATCGACGCCATAGACGCAACCACGCGCGCAACGGCTGGCGCACCAACCCAGCCACCAGTGGCATAGCCAAAACTTTTCTTATTCCCCTTTGGTTCATCAATCGCAACAAACACAACATATTTCGGCGCATCCATCGGGAACGCCCCAATAAATGATGAAATCAGCTTCTTTTTCTGATAGCGGCCATGAATAATCTTTTCCGCCGTTCCGGTCTTTCCACCCACGCGGTAACCTCTGACATCAGCATTTCGGCCCGTGCCATCCGTGACAACAAGCCGCATTAACTGGCGCATTCTGTGTGCGGTTTCTGGCGAAACAATGCGCAATTCAGGGCGCTTTTGTGACCGGGCATCAACAGCCTTCTCACGCACATCATCCTTTACGATTTTTGCCCTGACCAATTCGCCGCCATTCACAATTGACGCCACAGCCGACGCCGTTTGCAGGGGTGTGGTCGCAATACCGTGACCATAACTCGCCGTGAGCGTGTTCACCTCGCGCCAGGGATCAGGAACCAATGGCCGTGCCACCTCACGGATTTCAAAGTCCAAAGGGTCTAGCAAACCAAGATCCTTGTAAAACCCCTTTAGTCCTTCATTACCAACCGCCTGCCCCATCAAGGCCGAACCAATATTCGAGGAATACATAAACACCTCAGGAATGGTCAACACACGGTCCTCAGCATGGTAATCATTAATGGTAAATCGACCAATCTTGATGGGCTCACGGGCATCAAACGTCGTGCTCATCGGCACATTACGCATTTCCAAAAACGCCGCAGTAGAGAAAATCTTAAACACCGACCCCAGCTCGTACACACCTAAGGTCAGACGATTAAACAGCGCATCCTTGTCGGCCTTTCCAGCGACGTGCGGGTCAAAGTCTGGCAAGGATACACCGGCCAGAACCTCGCCATTGGTCGCATCCATGATCACACCAATACCCGCCTTCGCGTTAAATTGATCCATTGCCTGAGAAATTTCCCGGCGCAGCGCATGTTGCAGGCGGTGATCAATTGTAAGTATCAAAGGCGCTTCGCTGTCATTCAAAAACGAATTGAACCCAAGCTCAACACCGCCCAATCCCTGATTGTCGATATTGGTATACCCAAGCAGATGCGACACAAGCCGCCCTTGCGGATAAATGCGCTGATATTCTTCCTGAAACGCCAAACCCGGCTCACCGATTTCAAGCACCGCAAGCTGCTCTTCCGGCAAAATCCTGCGCTTCAACCAAACAAAGCGTTTGCCGCTTTGCAAGTCTTGCAATATCTCACCAAAAGCCAGATCCGGGAATGTTTTAACCAAATTTTTTGCCGCTGCCTTTGGATCAGCAATCAATTTCGTATCCGCATAGAGCGATGTGGTTTTCAATGTCGTCGCCAATAAAACACCGTTACGGTCAACAATATCAGCGCGACGATGAATGGTCGTAGGAACCTCTTGCGCAACCAGCACGCCCTCATCCTTATACACCCCCGATCGCAAAACGCTTAAATCGACCGCCCGCGCCGCCAGCAGCATATAGGCCAGAATAAAAAACCCGCCAATCATAACCAAACGACCACGCGCCTGATCCAAAGCCTCACCCCTTTGACCAACAATCTTCGACGCCCTTCTTCGCGCTGCCCGTTGAAAAATCATGAGCGATCTCCCTGACGAAGCCCCTCAAGAAGGTCCTGAAAGTTCTTCTCCGGTTGCTTTTTACCCCCCGGCGGCGATGACAGTTGTGGCTTTGATGGCGGCTTGACAATGACAGGCCTAGACGAAGCCTCATTCGATCGCTCTATTTCTTTTGGCTCACGAGAACTCTGCGGCGAAAAATCAACAGGCTGCGGCTTGATTGGCGCCTCATCAAACACCGGCTCATACCCCTCATATGCATCGGGCAAATCAGTGGGCTGCTCCATCATTTGTTCGGAATCCGGGGAAACGAGCTCCGGCAAATACCCCTTAGCCAACTGCTCCAAACGAAGCGGGGAATTTAAATATTCCCACTCCGCCTTAAGCACACGGATCGCCTCTTGCTCCTCCTCGACCTGGGCGCTCAAATTAAACAAACGCTCCTCAGCCTCCTGCACATTTTGTGACGTGCGCAGCAACATCGATCCGGCCATAACGCCAAATATAAAAATCATAACGGTGCGAAGACGAAGCTATTTCAAGACACCCCCTCGCCGCCCCGGACAACGCCAGCACGAACAGCAACACGCATCCGCGCCGACCTTGATCTCGAATTTTCCGCCAGCTCTTTATCTGAGGGCTTAAGCGCTTTTTTCTGCGGCAATGTATAAATAACCTCGGACGGCGCAACTTGGGGCATATGACGGGATGCATTTTGACCGCCAGATTTTTTCCGCAAAAACGCCTTCACGCGGCCATCCTCCAGCGAATGAAACGACACGACGATCAAGCGCCCGCCGGGCTTCAGAATATCTTCAGAAACATTAAGCGCTCGCTCAAGCTCACCCAGCTCATCATTGACCGCGATGCGCAGCGCCTGAAAGGTTCTCGTCGCCCCATCAATGTCATGATTTTTCGACCGCGGCACAGCAGAGCGCACGACATCTGCCAAATCTTCAGTTGTTTCAAATTTACGTTCCGCCCGGCGCTCGACGATACGGCGCGCCACCCGCCTCGAATGACGCTCTTCGCCATACAAATAAATCAGATCAGCAAGCTCTTTTTCTTCATACGTATTGACAACATCCGCCGCCGTTTCTCCGAATGATACATCCATGCGCATATCCAGCGGCCCATTAAAGCGGAACGAAAACCCTCGATCAGCCTCATCAATCTGAAAGGACGACACCCCAAGATCCAAAACAAAACCATCCACCGCCTCAACCCCGGCGGCATCCAGCAAATCCTTCACATCGCCGAAACAGCCATGAATGAAGACCAGGCGTTCTCCATATTTCCCCTGAAGAACCTTCGCGCGTGCCGCCGCATCACCATCGCGATCAATGGCCACAACCGTGCAATCCGCCTTATCCAGAATGGCAGCCGTATACCCACCAGCACCAAAAGTGCCGTCCACATACACCTCACCATCGGTGGGATTTAAGGACTCCAGAACATCCGTAAGCATGACGGGATAATGAGACATGGGCGAAAAACCGAGAACAGTTAGGACATTTAGATGAAATATGACTATAGCAGAACGCCAGCCATCGATCCATCTAAATTACCCGCTTTATGGTTGAATCGTCAATGAATCTGGCGATTCGCACACAACTTCCCCACAGATAAATTCAGGAAGTTATGCACATGC
>CAYGQP010000133.1:0-5453 GCA_964352115.1 uncultured Micavibrio sp.
CCCCCCGCTGCGGGCGAGAAACCTTCCTCAAGGGCGCCAACGCGGGAGGCTGACTGATGAAGTATATTTAATGACGCCTTGTACATTTTCGCCGTTTCGGCCAACGCATAATGGATGGCCATGCCATCGGTTCTTTGGAAGGCCCCTGAACCAACAATAATCATCGGGTTTTTGGCTTTCTTGAAGAAAGACATGAATTTAGAATCGTTTTTATCAAGCTTATCCAGATCACCCGGCGCGGTCCCGAGGTGTTCATAAGGATACGTGAGATCAACAGCTTCGCCGATTAATCCTACCTTAAACGGACGCTCCAGATAATTGCGGCGGATACGGGCATTCAACAGCGCCGCCTCGGCCCGTGGGTTCGTACCGACCAGCAAAACGGCGTCTGATTCATCGATACCGGCAATGCCCGCGTTGAACAAATATCCCAAACGCTGGGTCACATCAAACTGTGCACCATCTGTGCGGCAATCCATATTATTAGAGCCAAGCTGGCCCAGCAGATCCTTCAGCGCGACAATTTCCTCAAGCGCAGCAAGATCACCGATAAGACCGCCAATCTGCTCGCCTTTCATGCCAGACAGCTTTGATTTTATCAGCGCAAAGGCCTCTTCCCATGACGCTTCGCGCAGCTTGCCTTTTTTTTCATCACGGATATACGGCCGGTCTAGACGCGCTTTATTCAAGCCATCATATGAGAACCGCGTGCGGTCATCGATCCATTCCTCATTGATGTCCTCATTAAGGCGCGGCAGGATTCGCATAACTTCGCGGCCCCGCGTATCAACACGGATATTACAGCCAAGCCCGTCATGCACATCAATGGATTCTGTTTTTTTCAGCTCCCACGGGCGTGATTTAAAGGCATAAGGCTTGGACGTCAGCGCACCAACCGGGCATATATCAATGAGATTGCCAGAGAGCTCGGTTTGTACAAGTTGGTCGATGAATGTCCCAATCTCGGCATCTTCGCCGCGGTGAAGCTGACCAAGAACAGGGGTGCCCGCGACTTCCTCGGCGAACCTGACACAGCGCGTGCAGTTAATGCAGCGGGTCATGATGGTTTTAATGAGTGGTCCTAATTCTTTATCCTTCACAGCGCGCTTATTCTCATGAAAGCGCGAACGGTCCATGCCATAGGCCATGGCCTGATCCTGAAGGTCGCATTCACCACCCTGATCACAGATCGGGCAATCAAGCGGATGGTTGATGAGCAGCATTTCCATGACGCCCTTACGCGCCTTTTTCACCATATCCGAATCGGTCTTAACGGTCATGCCCTCACCACAGGCCATCGCGCAGGATGCAGCTGGTTTTGGCGGACCGCCCTCAATCTCTACCAGGCACATCCGGCAATTCGCTGGCACGCTCAGGCGATCGTGATAGCAGAAATGCGGAATTTCAATTCCAATCTGCTGCGCGGCTTGCAAAATGCTTGTCCCCGGCTCTACTTCAATTTCAATGTTATTAATGGTGAGTTTTGGCATAATTTTCTTAACTTGAGATATTGCGCTCTTAAGGCGTTTCCTGTTTAATCGCGATCGTTAAACAAGACAACCGCAAAAAGTAATATATGCCGTATCGCCTTGAAGTTCTAGCCCATAAAGATGATGGTCGGGCAAAACAATTGGAAAAAGCCCTTTACGAAAAAGGACACAGCGCCAGTGTGCGCGTGGTTGATGTGTATACCTCCGAACACAAGGGCATTACGGAAGACGCGTTCATAGAAAGTGTTTGCAATCCTGTTACGCAGAAAATAAACGAGATTCCCGATGATTTTGACTGGGCGCTGGAGATTGGGTTTTTGCCTGGTGTTACAGACAATGTCGCGCATACATCACAGGAACTATTGAGCCTTGCTGGCGCTGAAAACGACAACGAATGTTTTACGTCCCGCCTTTATTTAATTAGCGGTCGGCTGGAACACGCTGATATTGAGCAGCTTGCACATAGTCTTGCGAATTCTCTGATTCAGCGCATTCACATTAAATCCCGTGATCAATTTGCCAACGACAACGGCATGGGTATTGTCGTCCCAAAGGTGACCCTTGATAACAAGGGCGCAGTTGCGGATGACGTTGATCTGGATATTTCGGATGAAGGGCTTGCGCTGATCGGGACACAAGGAATCGCCAATGCGGACGGCTCACGGCGTGGCCCTCTTGGTATGTCGCTGCTGTACATGCAGGCCGTTCGAGATTACTTCAAATCCGAAGGTCGCAAAGCAAAGGACATTGAGCTGGAAACCATTGCCCAAACATGGTCAGAACATTGCAAGCACACAATCTTTGCCTCGCCTATTGATGAGATCAAAGACGGGATTTACAAACACTATATCAAGCGTGCAACCAATGAGATTCGTGAAGCCAGAGGCGATAAAGACTTCTGTGTCTCCGTTTTTTCGGATAACGCTGGCGGAATTATCTTTGATGAGAATTATTTGATCACCGATAAGGTCGAAACGCATAATTCCCCATCTGCGCTTGATCCCTTCGGTGGATCAATCACGGGAATAGTTGGTGTAAACCGTGACTGCCTTGGGTTTGGCAAGGGCGCAAAGCCTGTGATTAACCGATACGGCTATTGCTTTGCTGATCCGCGAAAGACATTCGATTATTATCGTGATGCTAAGAAAACGAACCCTATCCTTCAACCTGAAACGATTATGAACGGCGTTGTTGCAGGCGTTGAGGCGGGCGGGAATCAATCTGGTATCCCGACGCCGCAGGGCTTTGCCTATTTCGATGATCGTTATGTGGGTAAGCCTCTCGTATTTGTGGGGACGATTGGCCTAATCCCTCGCGAGATCAATGGACAGCCTGGCCACGAGAAAAACGCTAATCCTGGGGATAAAATCATTATGGTCGGCGGGCGCGTTGGCCGTGATGGGATTCACGGCGCGACATTTAGTTCAGTTGCACTTGATGAAGGATCCCCAGCAACAGCTGTGCAAATTGGAGATCCAATTACCCAAAAGAAATTTAGCGATGCCATTGCCAAGGAGCTGCGTGATATGGGCCTTTATAGCGCGATTACCGATAACGGCGCAGGCGGCCTTTCCTCTAGTGTGGGCGAGATGGCTGAACAATCCGGTGGATTTCATATTGAGCTTGAAAAAATTCCATTGAAGTATCCGGGCATGGCACCATGGGAAATCTGGATTTCCGAAAGCCAAGAGCGTATGACTATGGCCGTGCCACCGGAAAATGTGGATAAGGTTGTGGACTTCCTCTCCAAACGCGGAGTAGAAGCAACAGATATTGGAACGTATACAGATTCTGGCCGTGCGCATATCAGCTATCACGGTGAGACGATCATGGATATGACGATGGACTTCCTGCATGATGGAAATCCGGAAACACCCCTAAAAACAACGTTTACGCCGAGCTCAGAATCGGAGCCGAACATTGATGAACCGGCTAATCATGCGGACATGCTCACGCGCATGCTTGGACGTCTCAATATTTGTTCCAAGGAATTTATCGCCACGCAATATGACCATAATGTTCAGGGCACCGCCGTTTTGGGTCCCTTACAAGGTCCGGGCCGCGTGTACGGGGAAACTTCAATATCCCGCCCTGTGCTGCGCTCGCCAAAGGGTGTTGTACTTTCACAAGGTCTCGCGCCGCGTTACAGTGATATTGATACCTATCACATGGCGGCGAATTCTCTGGATATGGCTGTGCGTAATGCTGTGGCAGCCGGCGTGGATTATGATCATTTGGCGCTTCTGGATAACTTCTGCTGGTGCAGCTCCGATGAACCGGAGCGCCTAGGGCAACTCAAACGCTCTGCCGAGGCCATTTATGAGATTGCCGTGCATTACAAAACACCGTTTATCTCCGGCAAGGATTCGATGTTCAATGATTTCAAAGGCTTCGATGAGAATGGCGCGCCCATTAAAATCTCTGCGCCGCCGACGCTTCTTGTGTCCTCAATTGGCGTTATTCCGCATGTCGATCAGAGCATTTCGCTCGCGCCCAAGGCTGTGGGTGATGTTGTGTATATCATTGGGGAAACACGCGATGAATGTGGCGGATCTGAGTATTACGATGAGCTCGGCCATCTGGGGAAAAACGTGCCAGAAGTTGAGGTCGGACGAAATAATGTCGTTTACAAAAAATACAGCCGCGCGGCACAGGATCGGCTCATTGCTTCAGCTATTGCCGTAAATTTTGGAGGGCTTGGCGTTGCGCTGGCAAAGAAAGCCATTGCCGGCAATATGGGGCTGGATATTGATTTGAGTGCATTTAACCTTCGCACGGACAAGGCGCTTTATTCTGAAAGCGCGGGCCGCATTCTTGTCACGGTCTCACCGCAGAATGTAAAAGCGTTTGAAAAGGCGTTTAAGGGGTTTGAGCATCTGTACAAAATTGGCCATGTTGCCTACACCAATAAACTAAATATAAACAATGTTTTGGAATGCGATATTCAAGCTTTGGATGAGGCCTATAAATCGCCTTTGAGAGGGTATTAACATGAGCGCAAACGTTCTTGTGATCGCCGGATACGGATTAAACTGCGAAGAGGAAACGCTTTTCGGGTTTGAACATGCGGGCCTTAGCGGTCAAATCATGCATATTAATGACCTGATCGAAACGCCAGAGGTTTTAAAGAACGTTCAAATTCTGGCTATTCCCGGCGGGTTTTCCTATGGGGATGATACGGGATCGGGTAATGCCTTTGCGCAAAAAATGCGCCTCGCCTTGCAAGATGAGCTGCTAGAGTTCGTCGAGCGCGATACTCTCACGATTGGCATATGTAATGGGTGCCAGATTCTCTGTAATCTTGGCCTTGTTCCCGCGCTAGATGGTGATTATAAGCAGCGCGTTGTCACGGCAACATACAACCTGAATGATCGCTATGAATGCCGCTGGATTGACGTGCAGGCAACATCAAACTCACCATGGCTCCAGGGTGTAGGGCGCATGCACATCCCCGTCGCCCACGGTGAGGGGCGGTTTATGATGAGCGATGAAACTCTTAAGGCGCTTCAGGATAATGGGCAGATTGCCGTGCGGTATGTGAAGCCCGATGGCACACCTGCGGATCTCGAATTCCCTTACAACCCCAATGGATCTATGGACGATATCGCTGGAATTACGGATGAAACGGGCCGTGTTCTGGCCGTCATGCCTCACCCCGAACGCGGCATGTTCACATGGCAGCGCGATGATTACATGGAGCTAAAAGACTTGGCACAGCGTGAAAATCGAGACTTGCCCGAGCCATCTGACGGTATGGCGCTGTTTCAAAATGCCGCAGCGTATTTTGAAGTGGCGAAGAAGAAGAGTGCTTGACATAAACCAACGGCGCTCATTATAACTTTCTTTTATGGGAAAAGGATATGATAAATTTGGCCATCGCGCTTCTGATTATGACAATTTAGTAAGCAAAGCAAACTATATTGGGCCAGATAAAATTATAGATGCCTTGCGCCGGCATTTTAC
>CAYGQP010000134.1:0-5450 GCA_964352115.1 uncultured Micavibrio sp.
ATGGAACGGATGAAACCCGTGAAGAAATTATACGTGCTATTCTTGCAGGCCGCGGTCAAAAACCCATGTCTAAAGATGCGCTTAAAGCATTGGTCGACGAAGCGGAAGCAATGCCGGATGACGATGATGACCCTGAAGATGAATTTGAAGATAATTCTGAACCCGATACAAAAGCGGAAAACCCGTCCGAAGATGATCTTGATGAAGACGATGATTCTGCGCCTGAACAAGAAGACGAATCAAAAATAGAATTTCGTGATCGTATATTAAAGCGGCGTAAACAAGATGTATTGGCCAAACTAAAATCCGCACAGAACGCGCTAAGCTCAGGCTCCATATCGCAGGCTGCAAATGGCGTTTATCAAGCGATTCTCAATCTCACAGACTTTAATGGCGAGATGCACAATCAATCAATAGGTGATATTAAGCCTATAGAGGTATCGGAAATTAAGTCTCAAATTGATAATTGTGCCCAAGAGTTAAAACAGAAAATCCAAGACGGGGAAAATAGCGGCTTTATGAGTTTGCGTGAATAGCTGATTGCGGTTTTGAAAGGATTGGTTGGAGTAGAGGCGCCGAAATACCTGATTCCAAGAAGTTACACAAAATCGAATATGGAAACCATACCCCGTCCGCCCAGTGATGAGATTCTTCGAACTCTCTCTAAAATAGGTGACGTTGTGTCAACTCCATCTCAGGAACCGACGTCTAGGCCACCACAGAGAAGTGCGCCTGCAAACCGAGCCAAGCGGACTATACCTGAGGCAGTAATTGTACCGGCTATCGCAAATGGAGCAACTGTAGCAAAGCCCACCTCTCCTCCTGCGTCTGCTGGCGGAAATGGGCAAGCTAAAACGAAATCTCCTGAAACAAAACCAAAAAAGCCGGCTGAAAAATCCAGGAATATAGAATCTGAATACAAAACCACGAAAGCGCAGTATTCAGAGCTGAAATCGGCATGGTTGAACGCCGTTGATAAAAAACTGGAGCCTGATTACGAGGCTGACTCTGCTCTAAAAAGCAAGGTGCATAGAATCATAAATATGCGCATGAAAAAAGCTGTTGAGCTAGAAAACCCCTTTGCAAGGGGCATAAATGCAAACATTGCACGCATTAATTCACATGCAAATACAGGGCTCAGCTTTTCGCAAGCGCTCACGATCAGAGAGTGTTTCCATGAAGCCCGCGATGCGCTGTTTGAGCCAGATGGGAAGTATAGACAACCCGTTAAGAAAAACGTAGATGAACCATCCCTAGTACAATAAGAATTTTTATTGACATATTGTTATCCCTGTTGCATAAAGCGCGCAAGATACAGGGAGAAATGCAATGGTGGCCAACGCCTCAAAGACGAGCCAACCGGGCTTAAGCGAACAATTCAGAGAAATTGCGCAGCGCATGCTGCCCAAAAGACCTGACAATTCCCTATTTAAAAAAAAGGAATACCAAGCGATATGGGGACTTCGCAGTAAAACACCTCTGCCCGATACAAATGATTTCGAAGCGGTAACAGATTTTATCGCACGCCTGCACTCACGTTTTATTGGCCTGAAGGAAATAAAAATCGATAATAAGCGACAAGGCAAAGGCCCCCATCCAAAAATAGATGCGGTGATTGGCTCCCTGGGGTCATCGTCCTTTAATTATTGCAGAGAGCGCTATTGCCTCAGCTTTGATGATGAAATAACAGCGCGATGGGATGAGGGGTATTATGGCGATCCTGATAATTTTTATCGTGGCATGACATCATCTTATTCAGGCGATGTGACATACACGATTGGCGATAACCCAGATGATAAAAAACAACAATTAATGTTTATGGCCCGCGCGCTGAACTTCTCTCTTATGGACCATGCTGTGCACAAACGGCTGAATATTGTATATCGCCCTGTTGATATGGACGCGGCCGCAGAGGAGCTTCTATCACGTATACGCGATCGCGGTTACGCGCAGCACAGCATCATCATGGATGCACCTCTTGAGGACAAAATCGCTCGCCTGCGTGCGAATTTCGATGACCATAAATATGCCTTCACAACACAGGAGGACATGATCGCTGAAATTATAAAACAGCATAACGGCTTGGCTGATCATATCCGCAATGAAATTCATCATTCCGGCACCTATGAAATTCTGTGGTGGGAAGGGTCGACGAATAACGTCAGGAAGATTGCTGACTTCAATAACGGCCAACTGCAAATCCATCACCAGCAAGCGCTCAATAACTTCATGATGGCGCAAGGCTTGACAAGGGCTGAGCTTCAGCTTTTGCCCTATGAGTTCCCGGTTGATACCGCAGAAGCGAAGCAGGCACAACCAGCAAGCCATCGTTGATCTTGTGTTTCTTGCCGAAACCTTATACTGAAATCACATGCTTAAAACCCGAATAATTCCCTGTCTTGATGTCGATAATGGCCGTGTGGTCAAGGGCGTCAATTTTGTTGATCTGGTTGATGCCGGCGATCCTGTTGAACAGGCCAAAATCTATGATGCACAGGGCGCGGACGAACTGTGTTTCCTCGACATTACGGCCACACATGAAGGACGCGGCACTATTTTGGATATTGTTCGGCGCACTGCTGATGAGGTTTTTATGCCACTGACCGTGGGTGGTGGCGTACGTACGATTGAGGATATCCGGAACCTGCTTGATGCAGGCGCGGACAAGGTCGCGATTAACTCCGCCGCTGTGAAAAATCCTGAATTTGTGAAAGAGGCGGCCGAAAAATGCGGAAATCAATGCATCGTGGTTGCGATTGATGCCAAGGCGTGGCACGAGGATGGCGACCATACGAGCAAGTGGGAGGTATTTACGCATGGTGGCCGGGAACCGACAAACATTGATGCGCTGGAATGGGCATTAAAGATGCAGGACTATGGCGCTGGTGAAATTCTTCTGACCTCCATGGACCGCGACGGTACGCGCGCTGGATTTAATCTGGATCTCACACGTACAGTCTCGGATGCGCTGCGAATCCCGGTGATCGCCTCCGGCGGCGTGGGGAGCTTGGAGCATTTGGTGGAAGGTGTACGTGATGGTCACGCCTCTGCCGTCCTGGCCGCATCGATTTTTCACTTTGGGGACTACACTATTCATCAGGCGAAACAGGCTATGCATGATGCGGGCATTCCGGTACGTTTAACCGCATGACAAAACACATTCTCGATGAGCTATATGAGGTATTAGAGGCGCGCAAGAACGCCGACCCTAAGAAATCCTATGCGGCTTCTCTGTTCCACAAGGGCAGCAAGAAGATTGCCAAAAAACTTGGCGAAGAGGCGGTTGAGCTTGTGATTGAGGCCATCCGTGTCGAGGGCAAGGAGCATAAGGCCAAGCCTAGAAAGCGCTTTACTGCGGAGGCGGCGGACCTTTTATTCCATTATCTGGTGCTGCTATCCTACCATGATATCCCGCTTCAGGAAGTCTATGATGAGCTTGCCCAGCGATTGGGCGTCGGGGGTTTTGAGGAGAAGGCAGCACGTAAAGATGTTTAATATTGCTTACTTCGGCTTATTACTATCATCAACCAAAACAACGACGGGCTCATGGGCCTTGGCCTCATCTTCGCTCATTTGCGCATAGGCACAGATGATGACGAGATCGTCTTTTTGCACCAAACGGGCTGCGGCACCATTAACGCCAATTTCACCCGTGCCGCGCTCACCAAGAATGGCGTATGTGGTAAAACGTTGACCGTTGGTGATGTTTAGCACATCCACCTGTTCATTCACTAAAATACCAGAGGCATCCAGAAGGTCCTCATCAATCGAGATTGAACCCTCATAATGCATGTCCGCGCCTGTGACCGTTGCGCGGTGAATTTTACTTTTAAGCATGGTTAAAATCATGATACTTACCTATGAAACTTTATTACCGAAGTCAAGGAGAGACGATCATGAGCGCATATGACGACAACAACATCTTCGCCAAAATCCTGCGCGGGGAGATCCCGTGCGATAAGGTCTATGAGGACGATCATGTGCTGGCGTTCAATGATATCGCGCCGCAAGCGCCGGTTCATATTCTGGTGATCCCAAAGCGCCCGTACGTGTCGATTGATGATTTCGGCGCGAATGGGTCGGCTGAGGAAATCAAGGCGCTATTTGCGGCCGTTGATAAAATCGCTAATCAGCAGGGTATAAAGGCCAATGGCTTTCGCACAATTGCCAATACGGGCGAACATGGCGGTCAGGAAGTGCCGCATTTCCACTTACATATCTTAGGCGGCAAAAAAATCGGCGCGATGGTTGGTTAGGTGCAGGCCTTAGGCTAGGTTATAATGCATGACAGAATTGCCACGGTTGTCCTTGCCGCGCTGTACGGCATGAAACACCCCGCCAGTCATATCATCTCTGAGCACAGGCCATGTTAACGTGCCAAACGCATCAGCCATCTTTGTATGATCACCCTTTGAGAGGCGCGCGATTTCCTCACCACGGATATGCAGCACAGGAGAACCCGTCAATTTTGCAATAACCTGAGATTTAAGAAAAACACGCCCTTTCAGTGACCATTTGTCATCAATTCCCCAATTTCCAACGTGTGTTAAAAAATACCGCAGATCTGTTTTTTCATCGGCAATAATATGAATATCTTGCTCAATCTTGGTTGTAACGGCCGCCGTGAAACCTAACCGCGAGGAAAGGGCATTATTGTCTTGCTCAATAATGCAAGGAGGCTCAACGGGAACGCTGATTTCGATGTCTACTTTTTCTCCGCCTAATGTTAAAGTTTTCATGCGAGGCTTGTAATTTTTTGGCGGGCTTGGTGATTTGTAGTTAGGCTGCAATGTCGAAAACACCTCAAATTTTGTTCTTAGATCAGCGCTCTTTGGCCCCGGTTGCCGGGATTCCGGCACAGGACAATCGATATCGAAATCAAACCAAATTGCAGCACAAATAAGCGCGCGTTGCTGATCGGCACTTAGATTTGCTGGCGATTGAATTTTTTCTGCAACTAAACCAGCAGTGTCTTTAATACGTTTTGTCTGGCCCGCTACTGAACAATCAAGCATCGCAAGGGCATGAAGGGCTCTAACAGCATCTTCATGAACAATTTCGTCACTCATCACGGTTTTTAATTTTAACCGGTCGCAGAGCGATACAATAAAATCTTCACGAAGTTCCAAACGCATTTCAGCGCAGCAATAGATCAGATCAGCAATGTCGCGAAGGGAAAACTGATCAGAGTTTTCATCATACAGTGCCTGATAGCGGTCTTCCCAGTTGCCAAGAAAGCCATCTTCAATGCCTAGGCCAATATACGCGCGAAAAAGTAAGGCATGCATAAGCTCGTCTTTATCAAATTTATCGACGCGTTTGCGTGTGGAATCCAATAAATGCATGGCGAGGTTTTTGGGCGGTAATTGGCCGGAGGCCATGATTTTATCCATGATCGCAATTTTTATTTTGTATTCTGCGTTCTCAAGATAATCGATGATCTTTTGGCC
>CAYGQP010000135.1:0-5442 GCA_964352115.1 uncultured Micavibrio sp.
AACTGGCGCAGGAGAAATTCAAGGCCGCGCAGGCTGATGGTGTTCATGATCTTGATAAGCGTCACAAAGCGATTGAGCAAATGGTCAAGCCTGTTCATGAAAATCTCCAGCATCTGCAAGGCGCGATTGAACAAATTAAGGGCACAGATAAAGCGCTGCGCGATGATTTGCAAAGCCTGAACAAGGAGACATCCAAGCTTGCTGGTGCGCTTCGAAATCCTGCGGCACGCGGGAACTGGGGCGAGGGGATGTTGGAGAGACTGCTTGAGACTTCCGGCCTGATTAAAGGTGTGCATTATAATATGCAGGTGACATTACAATCGGAGCATCGCGCCTTGCGGCCGGATGCGGTGATTAATATGCCTGATAGTTTGCATATTGTGATTGATTCTAAGGCACCGATTAACGATTTCATTCGTGATCTGGACTCCGATATGTCCGAAACGGATTACAAGGCGTTGCAGACGGGCCTGGCCGGTGCGGTGAAGTCCCATATTCAGGAGCTGAGCAAGAAAAGTTATTGGGAAAATTTGAATTCACCGGATTTTGTGGTGCTGTTTTTGCCGTCGGAGCATTTATTCAGCGCGGCGGTGCAGGCTGATCCATCTTTGCTGGATTTGGCGGCGGAGAAGAAGATTGTTATGGCATCGCCCATTTTGATGATGTCATTGCTGCGTGTGGTGAGCATGAGCTGGCGGCAGGTGGAGCTGGCGAAGAATGCGCAGGAGATCTCGGACCGGGGGTCTGATCTATATAAACGTTTATTGAAATTCACTGATCACATTGAAAAAATTGGCAAAAACCTGACAACGGCGATGCGCGGCTATGATGAAGCTGTGGGGTCGCTTGAGCGCTCTGTGTTGCCAGCAGCGCGAAAATTCAAGGAATTGCAGGCGTTATCGAGCAATGAAGATATTGGTGAAATAGAGCCCATTGAAAAAACACCGCGCGCATTGAGCTTAACGAGTGAAGACGAGGACGAGAAGAAGCGTGCATAGGCGCTCGCTTTTGATGGTCTTCTTGCCCCTCCTCTTGACCTTGAGCGTAAAACGCCGTATTTCAAGGACATGAGCAGCCCATTTGAAATTATCTTTGTCCCTGATCCTGTGTTGAAGCAAACAGCGCAGGAGATTTCCCGTGTTGATGACCAGATTCAAAAGCAAATGGACGGCATGCTGCAGGCCATGTATGACGCGCCGGGTATTGGTTTGGCGGCAAATCAGGTGGGTTTGCTGAACCGTGTTCTGGTGATGGATTTGGCGAAGCGTGATGATGGTGAGGAGCCCGCACCCATTTGCATGGCTAACCCGCAGATTATCTGGGAATCTGAGGAAATCAGTGTGATGGAGGAGGGGTGTCTGTCCATTCCGCAGCAATATGCGGATGTTGAACGTCCAGCCAGCGTACGCGTCAAATATCTGGATTATGATGGTCAGGAAGCAGAGCTGGAAGCCAGCGGGCTATTGTCGCATTGTGTGCAGCATGAAATTGATCATCTGAACGGCGTGTTGTTTATTGATTACCTGTCATCTTTGAAGCGAAATATGATGATCAAGCGCGTACAAAAGCTTAAAAAACAGCAGGTGCTTTAGGGCGATGAGCGGTATGCGCATAGGCTTTATGGGGACGCCAGACTTCGCTCTGGAAGCGCTTCAGGCGCTATGTGATGCCAATAAAAACATTGTTGCTATATATTCACAACCACCGCGCCCAAAGGGCCGTGGCCATAGGGTACATCCCTCTCCGGTACATCAGTTTGGTCTGGATCATGATATTCCCGTATTTCACCCCAAAAGCTTAAAGACAGAAGAGGCGCAAGCCGAGTTTGCTGCGCTTGATCTGGATGTTGCGATTGTGGCGGCGTACGGTTTGATTTTGCCCGAGGTGGTTTTGAATACGCCGACCTTTGGGTGTGTTAATATTCATGCGTCGCTTTTGCCGCGTTGGCGCGGTGCCTCGCCCATTCATCACGCGATCTGGCATGGCGATCCGCGTTCAGGCGTGACGTTGATGCAGATGGATAAGGGGCTTGATACAGGCCCTATGCTGATGAAAAAGCAGGTAGACATTCATGAGCGGATGACATCATCAGAGCTTCATGATGCGCTTTGTACAGTTTCGAGGGCTATGATTGTTGATTTTGTGCAGCGTTTAGAAGCGGGGGAGCAAATCCCAAGCGAAGATCAAAATGCTGCGCTTTCATCCTACGCGCCGCTGCTGAGTAAGGCAGATGGCCGCATTGACTGGTCAAAGAATGCTGCACAAATTGGTTGTCAGGTTCGCGCGCTCAATCCCTGGCCGGGTGTTTGGACGATGCATGATGATAAACGCTTCAAGATTACCGAAGCTGAGCCGTCCGCAGATGATGCATCGGGAGAGGCTGGCACGGTTATTAATCGTAAAGGGTTGATCGTATGCGGCGAACGCACGGGCTTGCTGGTTCACAAAATTCAGCCTGAAGGCAAGCAGGCGATGGATTTTGATGCGGCTGTGAATGGCAATTACATCAATGTGGGCGATGTTTTGTCATGACCCGCTGGAAATTGATCATTGAATATAACGGCACCGATTACGCCGGATGGCAGCGTCAGGACAATGTCCCATCTGTGCAGCAGGAAATTGAGCAGGCAATTGAGGGATTTTCACAACAAAAAGTCCGGTTGTTCGTGGCTGGGCGCACGGATGCCGGGGTGCATGCGCGTGGACAGGTGGCGCATGTGGATTTGGATGAGTTTTCAAAGCCCATGAAGCCCTTTGAAGTGACGAAAGCGATTAATGCATTCCTGAGGCCGCAGCCCATCAGCATTGTGCGTTCTGAGATCGTGGATGATGATTTTCATGCGCGGTATCATGCGTATAACAAGCTCTATCAATACCGGATCATCAATCGGTCCTCTCCACCAGCGCTTGAGAAGAGCGCGGCGTGGCATTTTAAGAGGAAACTGGATGTTGAGGCTATGCACAAAGCAGCGCAGAGCCTGCTGGGGCATCATGATTTTACGACGTTTCGCGATACGGATTGTCAGGGGAAATCGCCAGAAAAGACGTTGGATAGGCTGGATGTTTCCGTTCGGCCTTATGATGCGTGGGGCGGCCTTGAGATTATATTTGAGACAGAATCGCAATCCTTTCTGCATCATCAGGTGCGAAATATGGTGGGGACATTGACTATGGTTGGTGAAAGTAAATGGCAGATTGAGGATGTTAAAAAAGCGCTTGAGGCGCGCGACCGCAAAGCGGGGGGGCCGACAGCACCATCTGAGGGGCTTTATTTGATGCGCGTGGATTATGAGCGGGGTATTTCATGAGCACATTTATTGAGGCTTATCGTCTGGTGACGTTTGTGCCCCCAGATGCCGCGCAGGTTTTAGCCGAAAAAATTTCTGCAAAAATTCCCAGATTTTTGGGGCAATATGACCATGTTGCCTATTGGACAGAAGAGCGGGGCGTTGAGCAATATCGGCCTGTTGATGGTGAAATTCAGCGCGAGCCATCTGTCCGGCTTGAATTCACGTTGCCAAAAGATGAAGCCTTTCTTAAGTCATTGATTAAAAACGACCTTATCTCAAACCACCCCTGGGAAGAGCCTGTGATTTTGGTTTTTGATCATCGGATTTTTGATCATGGGGCTTTACAAGAGGCTTTATAGGGCCGAACAAAACTATTGTTATGAAAATATATTTGCTTTCCTCAGGGAATTGCTTTAAATAGAGCCAATGACCCTTGGAGATAAAGTTATGCGATTTTTAGGCCTATTTATTGCAGCGGCGTTCGTGATTTTCGTTTTCGATTCATCCGTTGAAGCACGAAACACGATTCATGGTGTTGAGAGGCTTTTTGAGCTCAACGAGCGCGATATCCTGCAGAACAGAGATTACCAGACATCAAAAGACGTGATTGGCAAGCGTGTTATTGATCGCAAAAATAAAGTGATTGGTAAGGTTGATGGCGTTGTGATTAATCGCGGCGGAAATATATCGTCGTTTATTATTGATTTTGATCGTTTAAACCTTGGTCAGCCAGTGCCTCTTAGCTTTAGTAATGCAGAAATTGATCCAAAAAATCGCGGTTATATTCTGGATTTGACCGCAGCAAGTATTGAAGAGCTATACCCAACATTGCTCAGTCAGGTCGAAACCGCATCGGGCGATGGTAATAATCAAATTAATCTCAAGAATCTCATAGGCGCGCAGGTGCGTTCGTCAAGCAAAGATCGTCTAGGTGTTGTGGAAGATGTTATTTTTTCCGGAAATGGGTCACGCGTTGAGGCCATTTATATGAAGCTTACATATCGTACATTGCGCAATGAAATGCTGGCGGTTCCGATCCGCAATCTTGAGTTTAGGGAAAACCGTGGCCAGAATTTTGTGGTGATTAATGACGCATTCGTAGAGAAGATCATCGATTTCGCGCGTGAAAACCGAAATTAACTCAGTCACCGCTTATTTTTCGAAGTAATATTCCTGAATTTTCTGATAAATTTCTGCTGTGCCTTCCAACGCCGTGATTTCGGCGTTTTCATCAATCTGATGAATTGTATCGTTGATTGGGCCAAATTCGATCGCCGGGCAGACTTGAGATACAAATCTTGCGTCTGATGTTCCCCCGCTGGTGGTCATTTCCGGTTTTTCTCCGGTGACATCGCTGACGGCTTTGATGACCATATCGGACCAGTCACCGGGTTCGGTCATGAAGCTCTCCGCGCCGCACCGCCAATTGAGGTCGTATTCTGCGCCTGAAGAGCTTAACAATTCCGTTATTTTTTGATGCAAAGATTCGCTGGTCCACAGGCTGTTAAAGCGAATATTGAACATTGCTGTGCCGGAATCAGGTATGACGTTTTCTGCCTCATTATCGACATCTACGGATGTGATTTCCAGATTTGTCGGAGGAAAAAATTCCGTGCCCTGATCAAATTCATGGCGCGCCAGAATATCCAGCATATGCACGAGGCGAGGGATAGGATTGTCGGCGAGGTGTTGATATGCGACGTGACCCTGCTTACCCTTTACGCGTAAGATACCGTTATAGGACCCTCGGCGGCCGATTTTGACTTCTTGTCCCAGTTTTGAGGGATTGGTTGGCTCACCGACGATGGCGACATCGGGGATATGTCCGTGCTGCTCCATCCATTCCAGCACCTTGACGGTTCCGTTGATGGCCGGGCCTTCCTCGTCGCCGGTAATCAGGAGGCTGATGGAGCCATTAGGCATGTCATTTTGTTCAATGTGCTTTGCTACGGCGGCTACAAAAGCAGCGACGGAGCCTTTCATGTCTGATGCACCGCGCCCATATAAGCGGCCATTGCGGATGGTGGGCTTGAATGGCGGTGATGTCCATTTCTCCAGCGGGACAGTGGGAACCACGTCTCTGTGACCGGCATAGCATAAATCAGCGCCTTTGCTGCCTAATCTGGCAAAGAGATTGCGGACACGCACTTTG
>CAYGQP010000136.1:0-5361 GCA_964352115.1 uncultured Micavibrio sp.
ATTAAGTCTCATCATCTGGAATGAATCTAAAAAAATCAAACAAAAAATTCTTGATAATGGGCTTGCAAACGCTGAAGAGCTTGCAGAAATGTCTGAGCAGCAAATTCAGCAATTCATCTTTAAGGCCGGTTTTTCAACAGCGGAAAAGGTCACATCTGTTTCAGGCCGAGGCGTTGGCATGGACGTCGTACGCACAAATATTGAAAAAATTGGCGGCTCCATTGAGCTAAAATCCGTTGAAGGCAAGGGTTCAACATTCACGATAAAAATCCCCCTAACGCTCGCCATTGTATCAGCCCTTATTGTTGAAGCAGCGCAGGAGCGGTTTGCCATTCCGCAGCTTGTCGTGCGTGAACTGGTTCTGGCATCAGAAAACGGTGATAACCGTATAGAGATGATCAAGGGTACACCGGTATTCCGGTTACGGGACAGATTGCTACCTCTTGTTTCCTTGACGGAATTGCTGAAACTCGATACCCCCACAAGCGAAAGCCCCGTCAAAATCTTACCATCTTCACCGGATGAGGAAGATCATGACGTTAACGCAGCATCCGAAGATGGTCAGGCCACTTCCAAAGCGCCAGAGAAAAAAGAGAAATCCAGCAACAACCGTTACATCGTCGTAACACAGGTTGGAACATATGATTTTGGCATCATCGTTGACCGCGTATTCGACACAGAAGAAATCGTCGTAAAGCCCGTTTCAAAGATCCTGAAAGACATAGAGCTATTCTCTGGAAACACAATATTGGGTGACGGCAGCGTCATCATGATCTTGGATCCCAATGGCATTGCAAAGGCAACGGGGGAGATTGAAACCGCTGACGCCGCAGGCCAATCTGCCGCGGCTAAAGAACAATATGCCCATTCAGATCAAAAGACATCACTCTTATTGTTCAATGCTGGCGGCGGGGCGCCCAAAACCGTTCCTCTCTCGCTCGTTGCACGTCTGGAGCACATCAATACCAGCAACATCGAGCATTCTGGAGGCCAGATGTTGGTTCAATATCGCGACAACTTGATGCCCTTAGTGCCCTTTGATTCAGGGATGCAAATCGGAGAAAATGAAGAACACCCTGTTTTGGTTTTTGCGGACAGAGATCGGTCTTTAGGCATCATTGTTGATGAAATTATCGACATTACCGAGGAACATGTTAACGTTCAGCATTCTAGCGAAAAAGATGGCTTGATGGGCAGTGCTATCATTGATGGCAAGGCCACGGACGTTGTTGACGTTGGTTACTTTTTGAATTCAATCAATAAAAGCTGGTTCATGGACCACGATGAACGCCCCTTTGAACAAGGCGGCACCAACGAAGCAGACAGGCGTCGGGTCCTACTTGTGGATGACAGCCCTTTCTTCCGCAACATGTTAACACCCTTGTTAAGTGTGGCCGGATACGAAGTCACAACACTTGAAAGCCCTCTTCAGGCTTTGAAAATGTGCGAAGATGGCGCGGTATTCGATATTATTGTCAGCGATATCGAAATGCCTGAAATGAATGGCTTCGAATTTGCCGAAAAAGTGAAAACAGACTCAAACTGGCAAAACACACCAATGGTGGCACTTTCCTCTCACGCAACGCCGCAGGATATTGATCGCGGTATGGAAGTCGGTTTCAATAAATACGTGGCCAAATTTGACAGAGACACTCTGCTCAACACCTTGTCACAAACGTTATCTGAGGCTGAAAAACAAGCTGGAGAAGCATCATGAATAGCGCAGCAGAATTAAAAGAAACGGACAGCACCGTTAAAGAATTGTTGACGGTCATCATTGCAGGACAGAGATTTGGCATTCCCATTCTTCAGGTTCAGGATGTCTTGAGACCACAAAAAGTTACAAGGGTTCCCTTAGCCCCCCCTGAGGTATCTGGTTCATTAAATTTAAGAGGCCGGGTCGTCACGGCAATCGATGTCCGTAAACGCCTTGGATTGGAAGCACGGGAAAATGATGCGCCAGGCATGAGCGTCGTCGTTGAACACCAAAATGAGCTCTATAGCCTCATTATTGATCGTGTTGGCGACGTCATGAAGCTCCCTCAGGAAAGCTATGAAAATAATCCGGCTACGCTGGACCCATTATGGAGATCCATTTCGATGGGAATATTTAGGTTGGAAAATGAGCTTCTTGTCATCATTGATGTACCAAAGCTTTTGACAACGAAAGACGAGTAAAACTTCAGTTTAGGGGTGATCCGGATCCTCTTTTCTTTTAAGATATTACTGATATTTAAAGTGGAGATTAAAATAATGAAATCATGTTTAGTGGTAGACGATAGCCGCGTCGTTCGAAAAGTTGCAAGGCGCATCGTGGAAGACCTTGGCTTTCAGTGTGATGAGGCCGAAGATGGCCAAAAAGCCTATGAACATTGTGAAAATAGCATGCCTGATATCATATTACTGGATTGGAACATGCCGGTAATGAGCGGTATTGAGTTTTTGGAAAAACTGCGCCAGATGGATAATGGACAAACACCTAAAGTTGTGTTTTGCACGACCGAAAACGATATGGAACATATTCAGATGGCTATGAAGGCCGGCGCAAATGAATACATTATGAAGCCTTTTGATAGTGAGATTATTGAATCCAAGTTTTCTCAAATCGGCGTAATTCAGAGCTAAGCGTTAATGATAAACGAAACTCCTCCACAAGAAGCCGGCCAATCCGGCAAACAGATTAATGTATTGCTCGTGGATGATTCTGCTGTCATACGCGGGGCCTTGGCGCGCATTCTCGAGAATGATCCGGGGATTAAGATTGTCAGCTCCGTTGCCAACGGGGAAATGGGCGTGAGCGCCGCAAAAAGACACCGTCCCGACATCGTTATTTTGGACATTGAAATGCCTGTTATGGACGGCTTAAGCGCCTTACCTGAAATCATGAAGGCTAGCCCTGACACAAAAGTCATTATGTTTTCAAGCCTGACAGAGCAAGGCGCTGATGTCAGCATGAAGGCAATGTCCTTAGGGGCCGTTGAATGCCTCGTAAAACCCTCCTCTTCTCAAGATGTTGGCAAGGGGTCAGCCTTTGAAAGCAACCTCTTAAAACTCATCAAAAGCCTTGTTGATCATCACACATCGACACCAAGCAGATCTTCGGAAACAGCCCTCGCGACACCGGCAGGCTCTTCGGCAAAGAAGTCCCTTCTTTCGGCTGATTTCTCGCTCCACGATGATTCCATGGCATATAAAGGCAAGCCCAGTCTCATTGCTATCGGAAGTTCAACGGGGGGTCCACAAGCCCTTTTTGAAGTCATAAAAAACTTTAAAGGCTTTGACATCCCCATTGTCATCACGCAGCACATGCCCGCAACATTTACCAAAATTCTAGCACAACATATCGAACAACATACATCCGTACCAACCATTGAAGGCGAGACAGGAATGGTGATCGAAAACGGAAAAGCCTATGTGGCCCCCGGCGGCTTTCACATGCGCCTTTCACAGCGCGATGGAAAGATTGTCATTCAATTAGATGATGGTCCCCCCATTAATTTCTGCAAGCCTGCAGTTGACCCCATGTTCGAAACCGCAATCAATATATATGGAAGTAAGGTTCTGGGTGTTATCTTAACCGGAATGGGCAATGATGGCCTAGGCGGTGGGCGGACACTTGTCGAGAGCGGCGGGCGTTTAATCGCTCAGGACGAGGCATCAAGCGTCGTTTGGGGTATGCCTGGCGCCGTTGCAAAGGCAGGCATATGCTCGGCAGTTTTGCCATTAAATCAAATCGGTCCATGGGTTGCTAAAGCAGTCAACGGCTAACAATAGGGATATATTAAGGTAAGCAAGATGTCAGAAAACTTTGAAATATACAAAAAACTGCTGATGGAAAAATCCGGCCTCGTGATTACGCCTGATAAATCTTACCTGCTGGACTCCCGGCTCACACCCGTTGCAAAGCATTGGGGCTTTGAAAACCTTGACGCCATGACCGCAGCGCTCAAAGGCTCGCCGGATGCTAAAATGGTGACGGACATCGTTGAGGCCATGACAACAAACGAAACATCTTTTTTCAGAGACAGCAGGCCTTTTGATACCTTTAAAGAGCATGTCCTGCCTTACTTCAAACAAAACAACGCCTCAAAGAAACTCCGCATATGGTGTGCCGCGGCCTCAAGCGGACAGGAACCCTACTCCATAGCCATGATTTTAAAAGAAAAAGCCGCTGAAATGCCCGGCTGGACATATAACATCAAGGGCACAGATATTTCACACGAGATCCTTGATCAGGCTCGCCAAGGCCTATATTCGCAATTCGAAGTCCAGCGCGGCTTGCCGATCCAAATGCTGATGCAGTATTTCACGCAGGATGGCGATAAATGGAAAATCAATGACGACATAAAAGCCATGATCAAGTATGACTATTTCAATCTTTTGGACTCCATGCATAGCTTAGGAAAATTTGATGTTGTGTTCTGCCGTAACGTACTGATTTATTTCGATGAGAACACAAAGCGTCAAGTCCTGGAAAAAATAGCGGCGCAAATGGAAAAGGACGCGTTCTTGTTCCTCGGCGGCGCAGAAACCGTCATCGGGATCACCGATACATTCAAACCAATACCTGACCGGCGCGGCCTCTATGGCCTTACTGATGGACCCCATTTCGCGGAAAAACCCTCAACAGGCTCACAAGCTCTTGCATCTTAATCATTTATTTGGTTAAACCGTCAGGCATTTAAAAACCAAAACACCCTGTAAAGACCATAAGAGGACTTCATGTCGGAAACCATTATCCGCGACCCCCGTGCCATAAAAATAAAAAGAGCGATTATATCGGTCTCCAGCAAGGACGGACTGGAAGATTTCGCAATGAAGCTTCAGAACCACGGCGTAGAAATACTCTCAACCGGAGGCACAGCAAAAGCTCTGGATGCTGCCGGTATCAAGGTAAAGGACATTTCGGACTTTACAAACTTTCCCGAAATAATGGATGGCCGTGTAAAAACATTACACCCCAAGGTCCATGGCGGATTATTAGCCCTGCGCGATAAGGACGATCATAAGGCAGCCATGGACGAACATGGCATAGAGGCCATCGATATGCTCGTCGTAAACCTCTACCCTTTCGTCGAAACAATGCAAAGCGGCGCAGATTTTGAACAATGCGTCGAAAACATTGATATCGGTGGCCCGGCAATGATCCGCGCATCGGCCAAAAACCATGAATTCGTGACCGTCATCACCGATCCACAAGACTACGATAAGGTGCTAGAAGATATGGACAAAAACGACGGGGCAACGTCGCATAACCTCCGTAAACATCTTGCCGCAACAGCATTTTCACTAACGGACAGCTAAGAATCAAACATCTCCAGCTGGCTTGTATCCCAAATGGGCGAAGACTTCGGTCACCCC
>CAYGQP010000137.1:0-5360 GCA_964352115.1 uncultured Micavibrio sp.
GCTGTGATTCGTACATCCTTGTTGTACATGATGCCGGTATAACACCGGCATCATGTACAACAAGGATGTACGAATCACAGCTAAGGACGGCAAGATCACAAAAGGTGGGGCAACAGCCATTGGTAAAACATTCCAGGCCGGTGATATGGTGGCTGTGCAGGCCAAGAGCTCCTATTTGCCCGAAGATTATGACGATTACGCCCGCGTGGAGACGAAGACACCGGAAATGAGCA
Source organism: uncultured Micavibrio sp. (assembly GCA_964352115.1). GTDB lineage: Bacteria > Pseudomonadota > Alphaproteobacteria > Micavibrionales > Micavibrionaceae > CAYGQP01. The sequence goes on from CAYGQP010000137.1 coordinate 234, forward strand.
TGGATATCACCCTGCCCGGTCGTCACGTCATTTATTGCGGCCTGATGAACAGTAACCGACTTTCTCAGCGCATACGGGACAAAAAGCTTCGTAAGAGTATTGAGAATATGATGGATGAGCTGACTGATATTCGCGGCGTGATCCTGAGGGCGTCTGCGGCGAATACGCAAACGGATGTTCTGATGCGCGAAGCTAAAATCCTGAAAACCATGTGGTCGCAGATCAGCGCTGAATTTAAGGGCAGCGAGGCTCAGTTGATTGCGCTTGGACCGGACGCTATTCAGCGCACATTGAGTGATCAGGGCAGCAGCCTTATTGACCGCATTGAGGTCGTCACGATGGATCATTTCACAGCCGTTGAGGAATGGTGCGAAATTTTTGCACCTGAGCTGGTGACCAAGGTTGAGCCCATTGAGCTGGACGATGCCAGCGATGATCTGGCGTTGTTTCATTACCGCGACATCATTGGCCAGATCGAGGATCTGTCCAGCACATATGCCATTCTGCCCCATGGCGGAAATATCATCATTCAGGGCATGGCTGCGCTGGCCGCGGTTGATGTAAACAAGGGCGGTGATAAACGATCAAATCTGGCCGTGAACATCGAGGCCGCGGCGGAGATTGCCCGGCAAATACGTCTGAGGAATTGCGGCGGGATTATTGTCATTGATTTTTTAAAGTTCAAAGGCAAAAAAGAAGAGACCGAAACTCTTGCTGCGCTTGAAAAAGCCATTGCCGCCGATCCCTGCACCGTGCAAATACACGGGGTCACGAAACTGGGGCTAGTGGAGATTACGCGCAAACGCCGTACACCGACGTTGCAAGATCGATTAAAGGGCGTTGAAGTTCCGGGTTAAGGCTAGCCAGTCATACCGTATTCAATTGTTTCATCGGTCGCCAGCTTTCGGCCAGCATCAGGCTTTAAATGCGATAATGGGCCCAAGGCACCAAATATATCGCGGCGATGACCTTCTCTCTCTCGCCTTTTTTCACCCCACTGAGAAGAAAGTGGGCCATTCTCTTTTGCATGTACAGTACCCATATCGATCCAGACAAGGCCATGATCGGGGTGATAGCCCATATTCCCCTCTGCTTCATCAGCGATAAAATGCCCTGCGGAAATACTATTTTCCATCATATGCCTGAGAAGTTCCGCGCGACCCGGCAGAACTATTTTTTCAGCTTGAAGGGATTTTTCGCTATCTTCAAAACGCACCTCAAAGCTTTTTCCGGTTCCCAATTCATTTAGAATGTCTGTGCTTAAAACAAGGGTCTCATCAAAAATACAAAACTGCCAACCTTCGGGCAGATCTTCAGGATATTGATTGTTTATAGGGCGAATGTTTTCAGGCAGATCTTCGCCACGTGCCAAAAAGTCGCTATTTAACGCTGATATTTTCCCTATATGCGTTTGTCCGGTTTGGGAGTTGCGCATACGAAGCACGATACTCATACCGCCCTTATCGCAATATTCAACTTGGTCATATCCATGCTGTGCTAGATACGCATCAACAGCCGAGAAGGCCTTTTCATGGTCCGGTAAAATATCCATTCCAATCTCTTTACCTTGCTTTATGAGCACAAAAATTGTGCTGCTATCCCTAGCTTTCTCAGGCATGTTCTGTAATGCCTCTGCAAACGATGAGTAAGCAGGCGGTTTAGATTCTTCGACCATGTCCTCATATTTGCGTTGAAGGATTCCCAAAACCTCTCTCTCAAGTTGCGCGGGGTCCTTACCAGAAACAATAGTTGCACAATGCGCATAGTATCGGCTCATAAACGCTTCGCGCTCAGATGGAGGCAGATAAATTGTTTTGCCCGACTCAATTTCATCAAAACCAACGCTTTTTGCGTCGGCAAAATTTGTTTTATTCGCCATCCCCAATCCCCTGCTTAAAATGCTGTTTCTTATATTAGTATATGACAAACAAAAGATGCAAATTCAATGTAAAGCTTGAACTTATATTTCATCTTTAAAAAAGCTTTTTAAAAAAAATGGTACCTCATGAGCGCACATGTGGGCGGATTTGAACCACCGACACACGCGCCGGGCGCGTTCTTATTAAAAGCCATGTCGGGCCTATTTTGCGGGAAGTATTGGTCAATCCAATACGATAAAATGGTGCCCGGGGGCGGATTTGAACCACCGACACGGGGATTTTCAATCCCCTGCTCTACCCCTGAGCTACCCGGGCAACGGGATTTATAGATTGGGATAAACGAATAAGCGGAAGTTATAGGCAAAACCAGCGCATATGTCCAGCATTCCGACGCCTTAATGTTTAGTTTTTTTTAAGAAATTTCCTTCAGACTCTAATAGATAAGGGAATTAAGGGGAAAACATGTTAGAGGGCGAAACAAAGCTTTTTCAAAAAGGCGAGAGAATTCTTTCAAAGGGTGAAAACGCCTATAAAGCATACATGCTGTTAAGAGGCCGTGTCCGCGTGTTCCTGGAGAACAACGGCAAGACCGTGACTTTGGCTGAACTGGAAAAGGGTTCTATGTTCGGCGAAAATGCCCTGTTTGGCCTTGCCGAATATGGGGCAAATATTGAAGCCATAGAAGATGACACGAAAGTCAGTGTTATTACGCCGCTAGGCTTTGCGGATAAGATTGATAAAAGCGACCCCATGTTGAAAGCCATTATCCACATGCTCATTGACCGTCAGCGCCTAACAAACGAGGCGTTACTGGAAAGTGAAACCCGTGAATTTATGGATATTGAGTTCGTTTAATCAATATAAAAATCGGCGATCAGCTCTTCGTTTGGATCAACGGCATATTCATCAAAATTTGAAACACCAACGGCCTTTAGTGCCGCCTCGTCCGTGAAATGCTGGCCTGTGGGTGCCGTATTCATCTGGCACATCATCGCATAAGCCGAGTCAGCCACAATTTCAGGTTTACGAGAGCTTTTTTTAGCATCAGGAAAATGCACACGGATGGCCGCAGTATTAATCGTTGTCATTGGCCATAGCGTATTGGCCGAAATGCCAAGGCCTTCGAATTCCGCTGCGAAACCCATCGTCATTACGCTCATGCCGTATTTTGATGTCGAATAGGCCGGGGACAGACCAATATGTTTTGAGCCCATATTCACCGGAGGCGACATCGTCAAAATATGTGCATGATCCGATTTTTTCAGATGCGGCAAACACGCCTTTACACAAGAAAATGTGCCGCGCACATTCACATCATACATGAGGTCATAGTGTTTATGGTCAAGCATATCAGTGGGTTGGAAGAAAATCGCGCTCGCATTATTCACGAGACCATCTATCCCACCAAAGGTTTCGGCGGCCCTGGCCACAGCCTCTTCAACCTGGCTTTCATCACGCACATCAACCTTAATGGCCAATGCCTGTCCGCCAGCCTCTTCAACTTCTGCGGCTACACTATGGATTGTGCCATCAAGGGTCTCATGCGCCGTATCGGTTTTGGATGCAATCACGATGTTCGCCCCATCGCGGGCCAATTTTAGAGCAATTCTGCGCCCTATTCCGCGACTGGAACCTGTTATGAAATATGTTCTATTCTTAAGAGAACTCATAGAAACGCCCCGTATATTATTAACATCTAATGTTTATTCCTTAATCATGCTTTCACGAAAACATATGGCTGGCAAGGTTTTGATGACATTTAAAACAATTACATAAAATTTTAGACAATTGTTACGACTTTTTAAACATTTACATATTAACATGGTAAAAGCCCTGAAAAAGGGCATGGGTTTATACAAAACAAGAATAAGAATTAAAAATTAGGGTTTAAGGCGCGAAAGGGGTGCTCCACAATGGCTTATAAGAATTTTGATGATCTGGATCTCAATACAGACAATTCTTCACAAAATTTAACAACATTCAAGGCAGGCGATGCTTCGTCGATCAAAGTCCCCCATGACAGCTTTATTGGTGATGCTGACCTTACACGCGATGGTATGGATCTGGTTCTTGATGGGCCACAAGGCACAATCGTGATTGCAGCCTATTTCGCCGCTGAGCCTCAGCCCAATATCGTTACCCACAAAGGCAAGAATTTAACGCCGGACCTTGTGGACTCCTTTGCAAAAAGTCCGATGGAATATGCCGATGCTGGCTCCCTCACAGATGAAAGCCCTGTTGGCGGTGTATCTGAGGTTTCAGGTGACGCAACAGTCACACGCGTAAATGGTACAGTCGAAAAGATCGCCATCGGCACACCAATTTATCAAGGGGACGTTATTGAGACAACCGGTGATGGCGCCGTAAATATTGTGTTTATCGATGAAACCAGCTTTGCCGTATCAGAAGATGCGCGCCTGGCAATTGATGAATATGTATTCGACCCGTCAACACAATCGGGAACAACAAACTTCTCAGTGCTTAAAGGTGTATTCGTGTTTACATCCGGCCTTATTGGCCGTGATGACCCGGATGACGTTGAAATTGATACGCCGATCGGTTCGATTGGTATTCGCGGAACAATCATTGCTGGAAATGTAGACACCGGGGAAATCACAGTGATTGAAGGCGCGATTGTTCTTCGCAGTCTCAAGGGCTTTGAAATGACCCTCGCGAGTCAATTTGAAACGGCACGTTTTGATTTGGACGAAGATGGAGGTATTGAAAACCTTGGGCAGCTTGATGCTGCTGATGTTGTATCAAACTTCTCCTCTATTTCAACCGTTTCACCAGACCTTTTCTCATCTATTGAGGACGCCGCATCTGAAAATACCAATGATGGCGATGGGAATAATGATGGCGATGCCACAGATGGTGATGGGGATGACTCTCAGCTTCTGGATGACCCCGGTAACGAAGATTCAGGTCTGCCAGACAATAATGGTGGAAATAATGATGGCGGCGGCGATAATCAGGACGCTTCTGGTCAGAACAACGACGATAATGATAACAACGATAATAACGATGGGGGCGACGACGATAGCGGAAGCCTTGGCGATCCTCCACCGAACCCGAACACGTTTAATGAGGACCCTACGATTCGAAACTTCAGCGAATTTAGCGGCCCTAGCGGTTTGTTTCAAAACATGCTGAACGTCGCCAATGGTACAGCATGGGACTTCAACTTCGCGCGTGTATTTACAGACCCAGATGGGCCTGATTCTGCGCTGACGTATCAGCTAGATAT
>CAYGQP010000138.1:0-5313 GCA_964352115.1 uncultured Micavibrio sp.
CCGATGTGGTCGCCGATGTTGGCGGGGCGTGGGTGATGACCGAAAACGGCTTTACGGCAGAAACATTGGCGGCGCGGATTGAAACGTTTTTGCAAAACCCGTCGGTGCTGTTCAAGGCGGCGGAAAACGCGCGGGAATGTGGCCGCCCGGATGCGGCGCGTAAATTAGGAAACCTGGCCACCGCAATTGTGAGTGGTTGGAATGAGGATGAGTAGATGGATGTTCCCCCTATTCAAACATCGTTAATTTCATTTAGTGTCGCCGCAATTTGTTTTTTCTTAATATGGCGTGCAAAAAGAACAGGGGATATGTCGGAAGATTTTGGAGTTCTCAGAAAAAATGATAATCCATTTTTGTTTCATGCAAACTTGTTTGTATTTCGCTTGATGTCGGTTTTTTTATTTTTTGTTGGAGTTTTTTACATGCTCAAGCATTTCGGTTTATCTGATGAGTTTTTATCAACCTTACCCATTGAATTTTCAGACGAGGGATCGAGTTCATGAGAGCAATGCCATTAGATATAGGAACACTGCATTTCGTCGGGATTGGCGGGATCGGCATGAGCGGTATTGCAGAGATTCTCAATACGCTGGGCTATACCGTTCAGGGATCGGACGTGGCCGAGGGGGGGAACGTTGTCCGCCTGCGCAAGCTTGGTATTCCCATTACGGTTGGTCATGCTGCAGAAAATATCTTGGGCACGGACGGTGAAAAACCTGCTGCCGTGGTGATTTCATCCGCTATCCAGAAGGATAATGTAGAGTTAATTGCAGCGCGCCAGAACGGTGTTCCGGTTGTCCGCCGCGCGGTCATGCTGGCTGAACTGATGCGCTTAAAGGGCGCGATTGCCGTTGGCGGAACGCACGGAAAAACCACAACAACAGCGATGGTGGGGGAAATGTTGGAATCTGCCGGGCTTGACCCCACAGTCATAAATGGCGGGATTGTGAATGCTTATGGAACAAATGTGCGCATGGGGCAGAGCGATTTGATGGTGGTTGAGGCCGACGAAAGTGATGGTACATTCACCCGTTTGCCTGCGGCTGTGGCGGTAGTAACGAACATGGACGCCGAGCACATGGACCATTATGGCTCCTTTGAAAAAGTGAAGGAAGCGTATCGCAGGTTTATTCGCAATGTTCCCTTTTATGGATACGCTGTGCTCTGTACGGATCATGCAGAGGTTCAGGCGCTTATTCCGACCATTGACGATCGGCGTTTGATTACATATGGGTTTAATCCGCAGGCTGATGTGCGGGCTGAAAATGTGCGCAGTGGGCCGGACGGTAGCACATTTGATGTGATTTTTGCTGCGGGTGTCCATCGTGAAGAGCTTGTATTGCGCGATGTACACTTGCCGATGCTTGGCCGTCATAATGTTCAGAACTCTCTGGTTGCGCTGGCGATTGCGCATGAAATGGACGTTGCGCCGCCACTAATGAAAAAGGGGCTGGCCAGCTTTACAGGGGTAAAACGCCGTTTCACAAAGACTGGAGAAGTGAATGGTGTGACGATCATTGATGATTATGCGCACCACCCGATTGAAATTGAGACGATTTTGAAAACTGCACGGACGGCTGTTGAAACAACAGGGGGGCGGGTATTTGCTGTCATGCAACCGCACAGATATTCGCGTTTAAAGGATTTATTTGAAGAGTTCTGCACATGCTTCAATGATGCGGACACTGTGATTGTTGCAGATGTTTACGAAGCTGGTGAAAAGCCGATTGAGGGCGTCGATAAAATATCACTGGTTGAGGGCATGCGTAGTCATGGTCATAAGGATGTGATTGCGCTATCAAGCCGCGAGGATTTAGCCGGAACGCTTGCAGATCTGGTGCAGCCAGATGATTTTGTGATCTGTATGGGCGCGGGCGACATCACAACGTGGGCTTATGAATTGCCAGATCAGCTGAAGCGTGTGATTAAAAATGCAGAAGGCCATGCAGCCTAAAACTTCTCTTACATATGAATTTTTCAATGGCCTTCGTGGGGCGCTTAAGGTTGATGTTGATCTTGGTGCGGAGAGTTGGTTTCGCTGTGGAGGCTCCGCTGATATGGTGTATGAGCCTGCTGATGTTGATGATTTACAGGATTTCCTCAGGGCATGGCCAAAAAATCAACCGCTTCATATTATCGGTAAAATGGCCAACACGATTGTGCGCGATGGGGGATTGCGCGGCTGTGCGGTTCGGCTTGGACGCACGATGGCGTCAGTGAATGTTACACAGGATTGCCGTATTGATGTTATGGCCGGGGCGCTAAACGGTACTGTGGCTTCGGCGGCGGTGAAATCTGGTATTGCCGGATTGGAGTTTCTTTCCGGTGTTCCAGGATCGCTGGGCGGTGCGGTGGCGATGAATGCGGGTGCGTATGGCACGGAGATAAGCGATGTTTTGGTATCCGTTCAGGCGGTAAACCGTGAAGGCGCTGTTCATACGCTCACCAAAGGTGATTTGATGATGTCCTATCGGCATACAAAGTTACCGGAGGGCATGATTATTGTTTCCGCGTTATTGCAGGGGCAGGCCGGAGATATTGATGCGGTAAAGGCCCATTTGCAGGAGATCAAAAAAAAGCGCAATGACACGCAGCCGATTAAGGAAAGCACCGGAGGGTCAACCTTTGCCAATCCATCGGCGGATGACCTTAAGGCCGCAGGCTTGCCAGAGGGCATGCGGGCATGGGAGTTGATTGATCAGGTTGGTGGGCGTGGGTTTATGATTGGCGGCGCACAGATGAGTGAGAAGCACTGCAATTTTATGATCAACACAGGAGACGCAATGGCAGGGGATTTAGAAAATCTGGGCGATGAAATGCGCGACCGTGTTCGGGAAAAATTTGGTCTGGAGCTTCATTGGGAAATCAAGCGCATTGGTGAGCGGCTTTGATGGTCCGTTATCTTAATATGTTGGCGGTTTTGTGATGCTAAAACTTATATTTCTATGCAATGTTTTTTTTGCCTTGGGGCAATAGAACGGATTTTCTTTTTTTATCGTATATTCAACGCGTTGTCCGCTAGGAACTGAAAAAGCATAAGTCCCGGCAGACATATTTGGAACGCGTGGACCAATCTGGTTCATGTAGGTCTGCATATATTGCAGGTCTTTGTTTATAATGGTTTGTTTTTGTTGGGATTCTGCGTGTTTTGTTTGTTGCGTGTTTTGCTGAATTCCTCCCGTTTTTTCAGGCGTTTCAGAGACTACGGCTTCAATTTCTGGAAACAGCTTTCCTGTGGTGTAATAATTCCAGGCGCCAAAGCATATGGCGGCGGCAATAAACACCTTAAACAGAAAGCGTATCATGAGTTAATTGTACCATAATTTTCCTGTTTTTTCTACATTTTAGGAATGCGTTCGTACATGTCAGGCAGGTCGTTTTCGATGAGAATGATGTCGCCCTCTTGTTTGTTTTTGGTAATCCATTCCTGAGCATCCTGAAAGGTTTCAACCTCAACCAATGTTTTACCACCAGCTTTAAAGCCTTTTATGAAGGTTGGGATACGTTTTGGGGTAACAACTAGCGCAATATCACAGACTTCGCCGGCATATTCGCCGAGCTTTTCATGGGCATCATCATGGGCGGCGCCCAGTTCGACCATGCCCGGTGTGATGAGAATTTTTCGTCCTTCGTTGCCGATGATGGACAATAGATCAAGCGCAGAGCGGAAGCCAAGCGGGTTTGAATTAAAGGCATCATCAATAATTGTTGTGCCATCCGCTTGTTTTTTGAGCTCAAGCCTATGTGCAATTTGCGGTGTGGTTTTCAGTGCGGCTTGAATGTTGTCCGCATCAAATCCCATCTCCAGCGCCATAACGTATGCTAGGGCTGCGTTGTGTCCATGGTGCAAACCATATAGCGGGATCTTTAATTCATGAACCCGGTCTTTCCAGTGGAGCTTTATTTCAAGGCCCTCAGGCATTTGTGCTATTTTTGAGATGTGGACGTCATCTTTTTCAAGATAGGACACGTCTTTGCGTTTTTGAGAGTCAATTTCCTCTGGCTCGCCAACGACGGTAAAGCTGGCGGGATAATCTTCTTTTACTTTTTGAGAGTACGGGAAGCGCAATGTGCGTTCATGAATGACAACCGTACCTTCTTTCTTGATTGTGGCAAGCGCTAGTTCATATTTTGCCTCGGCAACGGTTTCAAGAGATTTAAAGCGCTCATAATGGGCATGGCCAATGGCTGTAATAATGCCGAAATCTGGTGGGGTCAGGGCGCAGAGTTTTTCTATTGAGCCGGGACCGTATGCCCCCATCTCGACGATGAAATATTTGTGTTCAGGGGTCAGTTCCTCGCGAATTATGCGCGTAATGCCCATGGCTGTGTTTACGCTGCCGGGAGTCATGAGTGTTGGGGCCTGGGTTTTGAGGATGTGCCCAAGAATATGTTTAACAGATGTTTTGCCGAAGGAGCCTGTGATTGCGATGACTTTTGGTTGCAGCTCATCAAGCTTGGCTTTTGCTTCGTTCCAGTAGGATTTCTGGATCGTGCTTTCAAATGGTTTTAGCGCGCCGTTTACAAGCAATAACGTAAAGGGAATGGCCTGAATGGTCAGGATCCAAAGCCAGGGATTGATGGTTAGAAAACACCAAAGGCTAAGCAATACTGTCAGGATATAAGCCGGGATGAATGTTCGTTTGACGCGAGAGGTCATGACCAGTTTTTTCTTGGACTTTTTACGCGGGTCATCCTCAGTGAATGCGATAATCACAAAGCAGATGAACACCAAAAAGTTGATGAAAAATGATGGTATCAGGAGGTCGATAAACGGAATTTCGGTGAACGTAAATATCCAGAGCAGACCAACAACAATCAGCGCAGCGCTCAAGCGTTTATCCCATGCGCCATTCCGGAGTATCCATTTCATCATGCGGCCGGAGTCATATTCTTCCTGCTGCAGAACATGCGTGTAGGTCAGAAGCCGTTTTCCGGCCAGTGCAAAAAATGTGATGAAGAGAATGACTTGGGTGGCGAGTTCAATCATTGAATATCTTTATGTTGCGTTGAGAGGCGTATCATTCATAAAATTCTTAATCAGCCGAATAACCTGATGGCGACCAGTACTTAAGATACTGTAATGATCAAAACCTTCAAGCTCAATGTATGATGCGTTCGGTATTATTTTGGCCAATCTTTGGCCAATTTCCGGGGGGGTTTCCGTGTCCTTTGATCCATAGAGCAAAAGAACCGGGCACTTGATTTTTCTGGCGATATTTGTGAGGTCTTCGTTGACCACCTTGACGAAAATTGAGCGCAACGGCCCGGCATTTTTGTAATCTGGGCTGGCAAATTTTTTCATGAGCCAAG
>CAYGQP010000139.1:0-5281 GCA_964352115.1 uncultured Micavibrio sp.
GTTACGTGGCGCAGCACTTTAATGAATTGGTCTTCCCATTCAAACGCTATCAGATGCAACGCGTCTGGCGCGGCGAAAGACCGCAGGCCGGACGGTTCCGTGAATTCTATCAATGTGATATTGACGTGATTAATGTCGATAACCTTCCGCTGCATTTTGACGCGGAAATGCCAGCGATCATTTGGGAAACGCTCAACTCCCTGCCCGGCATGGAGAATGAAAACATCCAGATCCGTATCAACAATAGAAAAATATTTATAGGGCTATTACATGACGTTCTAAGACCAGAACACCAAAACGAAGTTCTAAGAGTTTTAGATAAACGTGAAAAACTCGAAAAAATGAAATTCGAAGAAGAGCTCGACAAAATACTAAAAAAATACATTAAAAGCGAAGTTGCTTTTAAAAATGTAAAACATGACCTGCAGCAGCTCTTCAACTTCAGAGATAAGTTGATAGGCTCAAACCTTGAACAACAAATTGAACAACTTCAAGAAATTCTGGTTGGTCATTCATCTTATGAAGAATACCAAGACCACAAACAAAAACCCGACGTACCTGTATTAAAGACACCAACGACGCAATTCTATGCTGGCCTAGAAGAGCTTATTTCAGTTCTTAAAAGCCTCACTTCCATAAAAGGAATAAACGTAGCAACAGACTTTTTCATGGTGCGCGGCCTTGATTACTACACAGGCACGGTATATGAAACCGTCTTCACCAATGACCCCAGCTATGGCTCCATTTGTTCCGGCGGGCGCTATGATGACCTCGCGAGCGCTTACATCAACAAGGCCCTTCCGGGTGTCGGCATATCGATAGGCTTTTCGAGGCTCTTCGATCGCCTCCGCCAAAGCGGTGCCCTGCCGCAGGGGCGTGTTTCGCCGACACAAGTTCTGGTCGTTCTTCAAAATGAAGAACAACGTAGCCTTGCCAATGAAACCGCTCACATGCTCAGGCAAAATGGCTATAACGTTGAGGTGTTCCACTCAGCGTCAAAAATCAAAAAACAAATGGCTTATGCTGAGAAAAAAGGCATTCCTTATGTCTGGTTCCCGCCATTTAAGGATGGCCAGCCGCACGAGGTCAAGAATATGAGCAATGGTGAACAAAAGCCCATAAGCCCTGAAAACTGGACAGCCGATGAAAAGGCGCTCGACGATGTGGCATAAAGCTCTATTCATATGCGCACTTCTGATAGCCACCCCCGGCCTGGCCGAAGACACGCATTTCACCTACACGCCTGACACATGCGAATTCTCCGTCACTTTCCCGGAAGAGCCAGTCATCAAAAACACATGCGAACCGGACGGACCCTGCTATGATGAGGTCATCTTCAACCAGGTATTTGAGCTATCCTCCACCGTAAAAACCCGCATCATTTGCAATACGATCAGCGATGATGTTTACGACACCTATTCCGGCGACGTTATGAAAGCCACGCTGAAAGCCATGACCGACCCGGCAATTATCCAAACATCCGAAACATCCTTCCGCGAAAACGAAAACTATAAACAGGCTGGACTCGTAGGCGAGGGCATGGTCGGGCGGACACCAACGCTTTATATCGGGCAATTATGGATCGGCAAAACCTCGGCATTATCAGTCGAAGCGCAGCTGATCGGCGCAGAATACGAACCCGCAGATTCTCTGTTTAGCGAAATTCTGCAATCCGTAACTTTCAAAAATGATGCGCAAAAAGACCAAAAGCCAACTCCGGCTGAATAAAATAAAAAATATAATTATCATTATATTTATTTGATCATTTCATAACATTATTTCTTTGACTGGCTGAAATCTTTCTCGTTATTCTCTTTTAAAAAAAATTAAAGAAGAATTTGGCATGAGTAAAAAACAGGGACTTAGGATTATAAGCTCTCAAAGAGCCTTTCAAGAGGCCGGGCACCAAGATGCTATTGAACGCGCACATCGAACATTAGGCAATCAAAGACTTGGGCATGATGCCTTCAATAACCTCATCGACGCATGGGAGGCCAAAGCCAACATATCAACTTTGCAGCTCTGGCGGGATGGAAACTTGCCCGGGCCTGAAAAGCGCAATGTGAAACTCAACGATCGCTCGGCGAGGATCTCCCTAGCCTACATGGACAGCATTGATCCTAAACACCCGTCTTGGTTATCACCAACTGTTTATTATGGCACAGCAACACCTTACTTCATGCTAGCATTTGAGAGACGGCTCCCTCTCGTGATAGCGTCCGAACACGTTGGGACAAAAATCAGCTTGCAAAAAGGCGAAGTCCCCACATTTACTGAAGCCCCTTTTCTTTACTTATCGGGACTATCAATTCTCTATTCTGAAGTTTTAGGCGAAATGCTTATAAAGGACGGAAAACCAAAAGGCCCTGCATTTATGGCCTTACCAAGCGGATTGCTTCATGGAGATGCAACGCTGGTGCCACCAAACTCTTTTAATCACTCTGGATACATTGACGTTCGTGCTGATGACATTGCCAAAATACATACAGATAATTTGGCGAAGAAAAGACGAATAAGGCTAACACCGCAACAAATAGCTGAGAAGACACTCTCTCTGAAGTTTAAGATAGAAGACGCAAGAAAAGCTCCTAAATACCAACCACCCGCGAAGATAGACATTCAAACCTTCGTAGGCGTAAACGAAGGCATGACAAAAGCCCAAGCTTCAGTTCATGGCAGCCTTCTTGAGCTCATGGAGGACCCGGATGTCCAAAAAACTGTAAGATTTGCAATGGAAACCTATGCCATGGGTTCCTCAAGACGAGCTGAAAGTCTGCTTGCTTGCATGGGAAAATCACCAATAAAAGTTTCTAACGGCCTGAAGGTATATGACCGTATAAAAGGTGATTTGGAGAGCATAGCTCGAACATATGCCTGGAAAAAACTCTCTGAGGAACGAGCCCATCTGGTTAGGCCAGTTAGGCGTGATCATTCATTTGGCTAACCCTTTTTCTCGGCCAATTCTTGAATCTTCTCCACCATTGAGAAAAAACCATTGCGACGGTTGGGACTGAGGTGCTTGTCCAGCCCCACTTCCTCAAACGCCGACTTAATATCAGTTGCGGAAACTTCCTCTGCAGTTTTACCCTGATAAGCCTTAAACAAAACACCGATTAATCCGCGAACAATATGGGCATCGCTGTCCGCCTTAAAAGATAAGCGTCCCTCCGGCGTCCATTGTGCAACAAGCCAAACACGAGATGTGCACCCTGGCACGAGCGAAGCGTCCGTTTTCAACGCTTCCTCCATCTCCGGTAAACCCCGCCCAAGGTCGATCAAATAGCGGTAGCGTTCCTCCCAATCATCGAAAAGGGCAAAGTTTTCAACCAATTCCTGTAATGCGTCTGTGCTCATACAGCATGATATAAAGTGACCAATAGCCATAAACAAGGACATAATTCTTGTTTTTCATGGATAAAAACATCATTTCAATCACATGGGGGCTTGCGCACATGTGCCGCACTTGTCTAGATTGAAGAAAGAATTGATATACAAAACAAAGGTTCAACATGAGTAAATCCAGCTCCGGCGATTCCAAAAACACCCTTTACTGCTCCTTCTGCGGAAAGAGCCAGCACGAAGTGCGCAAGCTGATTGCGGGGCCCAATGTATTCATTTGTAATGAATGCGTTGAGCTTTGCATGGATATTATTCGTGAGGAAGATAAATCACAGCTCGTCCGTGATGGTGAGGGCGTGCCTGCACCAAGTGAAATCAAGCAGGTTCTTGATGATTATGTGATTGGCCAGGAAGACGCAAAGCGCGTGCTCTCTGTTGCCGTGCATAACCATTACAAACGTCTGGAACATGCCAGCAAAAGCGCAGACATTGAACTTGCCAAATCAAACATTCTTCTTGTTGGTCCAACCGGTTGCGGTAAAACGCTTCTGGCACAAACGCTTGCGCGCATTCTGGATGTACCATTCACGATGGCCGATGCCACGACCCTAACCGAAGCCGGTTATGTGGGTGAAGATGTGGAAAACATTGTGCTTAAACTTCTTCAGGCTTCGGATTACAACGTTGAACGCGCCCAGAAGGGTATTGTGTATATTGATGAGATCGACAAAATCTCGCGCAAATCAGACAATCCATCCATCACACGTGATGTATCCGGTGAAGGTGTGCAGCAAGCACTCTTAAAATTAATGGAAGGAACTGTCGCTTCGGTTCCTCCGCAGGGTGGACGCAAACACCCGCAACAAGAATTCCTTCAGGTTGATACGGCAAATATCCTCTTTATCTGCGGCGGTGCTTTTGCCGGGCTAGATAAAATCATTGCCGCACGTGGCCGTGGAACATCCATTGGTTTTGGCGCCGATGTTGTTGATGTTGATTCACGCTCCATTGGAGATCTATTCCAGGAACTGGAACCAGAAGACCTCTTGAAATATGGTTTGATCCCGGAATTTGTAGGGCGCCTGCCTGTGATTGCCACACTTGAGGATCTTGATGAGGATGCGCTGATTACAATTTTGACGCAGCCGAAAAATGCGCTCGTAAAGCAGTATAAAAAACTGTTTGAAATGGAAGACGCTGAACTCACATTTACAGATGACGCTCTTAGCGCTGTTGCCAAGAAAGCCATTCAGCGTAAAACTGGCGCCCGAGGACTAAGGTCCATTCTTGAGAACCTTCTTCTCAATACCATGTACGAGCTTCCAGACCTCGAGGGCATCGAAGAGATTGTCATCAATGAAGAAGTTGTGAATGATAACACCAAGGAACCCATTCAAGTCTATACAGACAAGAAGAAAAAAACGTCTAAATCTTCGAAAAAAACGGATGATAAAAAAGACAATAAAGACGATGAGAAAGAAGCAGCGGCAACGTAAGGTTTGATTGCTTGGGATTTTTCTCGTAAGATTTACTATTTGACCTACATAGGAGCTCACGTTTATGTCACAAAACGCCAAAATTATGCCCGACAGCAGTAAAAAATATCGTCTCATCACCCGCAGTGATATGGACGGTCTGGTATGTGGCGTTCTCTTGAAAGAACTTGAGCTCATTGATGATGTAACCTTTGCTCACCCAAAAGATATGCAAGACGGCCTGATTGATGTTGGCCCTAATGACATTACGACGAATCTTCCTTTTGTTGAGGGCGTATACTTGGCCTTTGATCACCACGCCAGTGAAACTGAGCGCGTTGGCGGTGAACGCGACAATCACGTTATTGATCCAAAGGCCCCATCAGCCGCGCGCGTGGTATATGATTATTTTGGCGGAGCAGACAAATTCCCCAACGTCTCAGATACAATGATGGAGGCTGTTGATA
>CAYGQP010000140.1:0-5268 GCA_964352115.1 uncultured Micavibrio sp.
TTACCCAGACCCGCAGCATCTGATGTTGATACTGATGTCGGAGCCAGATCAAGCTCAAGCTCAAGTTCTACATATGTTGATGCACCATCATCAAGCTTGGGTGATTTGGATGCAAATCTAGGGTTGGGAACAAGTGGGTTCGGTCTGGGCATGGGTGCTTTAAATTTAAAAAATAGCATCGATGCGGGAGATTCTACTGGAATAACAATCGCCTCTGCTGATTTGGCCGTAAACGCTGCTGATTTTGGTATGGATGCCACTAATGCTGTTCGTTTTATTAGAGCGGGCGCTGATCCCGCGGCAAGATCTTCTGCCTTTCAACTAAGTTCCAAGCTTGCGACATTTTCTAAAGCTACAGGCGTCATTGGAGCCGGTATTGCAATTATTGATGGGGCTTATCAAATATCAAGGGAAGAGGGTAAGTTACTCGACACATCATTGGATGCCAAAGACATTAGAGCGGCTGGTGTTGCGCTACAAACGGCTGTTGGCCTATCAACTTTCGCTGCTGCGGGTACTGGTATAGCTGCGGGGGGGGCAGCAACATCAATTGCCTTGGTTGCGGCTCCGGTTGTTTTGGTTGGCGGGACAGTCATTTTGGCCGGTATTGCAACGGATAGAGCCATTGAAGTTCATAATATTCATAAGGCGACAAATCAGCTTATTGATGAAATGACAGAGGCCGGAAAGTTCAGGGAAACTGATGCGCCGAGTTTACAAAGCTATCGGCAGATCATGTTCAGTAATGGTCGTTTCTCACATTTGATTGAAGATGTAAACATCAATGGAGAGGTTATTCGAAACGAGAGCGGCCGTATTATGAACATGGATGAGATCGACTGGTCTGATCCTCAAAACCTAGCAGAATTTAGCAGGATGCTAGATGGCGCCCTCGAAGAACAAATTGCTTTAGAGGAGGAGCACGATGGTTGGTTCGTAAGCGCGGAGCGTGATGCGATTTGGAATGATGCCCGTACGAATATCAAAATGCTGGAAGCTGCAAAGCAAGAAATTGCCATGTTTGAGCAAGAGGTTGCCGATTATGAAGGTTTACAGCGCAGAATCGGAGATCTTGATCAAGATCAAGATCAAGAAGCGGCTGCGGATAGACTTATGGCAGCCTTTGAAGAAGAGCCTAATGATCTTGATGCTTTAACGGATGCTCTTGAGGAATACAAAGCAGAACAACAACGGATAGCTATGGAGGCTTCTTTCCTAGAAGAGAGCCCTGAAAGAGATAGGCTGATTGCGCAATCTGAATTCAATATAGAGAGTTCTGATAGTAAACTCTCAGAGATTAATGCTGTGAGATCTGGTCTCGAATCTTCAAATGAGTTAGAGCTTGAGATTACAGATTATGAAGAGGAAGAAAAGCTTGGTACTGAACATGGGTCTTCAGTATATGGATTTGAGATTCATGAATGGCATAGAACTCAGACTTTAGCGGATGTTGGTGGATATGACAGCGCCCTAGGCTCATTTGGTTCAAATGTTAACGTTTATGCTGAAGACGACCAACTGAGCTTGTCTCGCGATGTTTTTGCAGCCGCTCATGAAGTTGATAAAACAGCTGTGAAAGGCCCATTAGCAGAAGTTAATGAGCCAAAAGTAGATCCAGCGCAACCTGAAATATCTATACTTAATCCCCAAATGCTATCACTTGCTTGATCCAAGCCCCGAATTTGAGACTTTGATTTCTTTGTAAATTGACGTATGGCCCATTCCCATAATTTTCTTCACGCACGTTTTTGCCCCGGCGCTCAGCCACTTCCGCTAGGTTGGTTAAAAGGTGTCTCATGCTAATATTCTCCTATTTTTTAAAAAATCAGGCTAGCAAGCCAAATTTCCTGTTTAAAGAGAGTAGTATGTGTGGGATTCGAACCGAGCCCATAAAGCTCTGGAATACAAAGACTTAATAAATGAGGATAAATAAAAAGACCCTAAAAGGGCCTGAAAATGGCGTCCGTACGGGATTCGAACCCGTGTTGCCGCCGTGAAAGAGTTGCAACCTATATTTCCTGACACATCCTGAAACCGATAAACACACCGGGCAAGAGCTTGCGCTGTTTTCAGAGCGGGTATTGAAATCATTCATGAGCCAGGCTTGCAGAACGTCAAAGATGACAATGAACGCATCTCTGGAACGCGCCTTGATGGAAATGCATTCGATATAATCTTGTCCAATGACGTGACGTGCACCATCATCACCCGCGAAAAAACCGAGTAGTGTGGCACACACTGTTTATTTTTGTTCAAATACGGAAGGAAGGGATCACGTAAATCATGAAATACAGCGTCAAATACAAATTTTTATCAATGGGTTAGCATTTCTATTTCGTTATCAAGCGCCGTATTTTAGGTTTATACCTTATCAAAATGACAGGTTTTCTCCATTATTTCGTGATGTTGAACAGCGCAATAACCCGTTGATTTAGCTATAAACCCTATGTTTTTCTCACATAATCTCACACAATATCACGTCCGGTTATGTGGAACATTTGACTTTTCTCACATAATCTCACATAATCTCACATATGGACTTGCGCGATTTTAGATTAAGCAAACGGCTTCAACTGCCCTCGGATGTCACGGAAAAGATATACTCCGCGATTGCCGAGATTGATGCTGTCAAAAACACCTATACGCTGACTAACCGCCTTTTGCCGCAAACGATTGAGCGATTAACGCAGTCCGTCATTGTTACATCAACAGGTGCATCAAACCGTATTGAAGGCAACCGATTGAGCGATGAAGAAGTTGATGCACTCTATCGCAACATGAAGATTAAATCATTCAAAACGCGAGATGAGCAGGAAGTTGCCGGATATATCGAGATGCTGGAGCGCGTCTTTGAAAACTATGCGGACATTCCCATTACTGAAAGCCACATTCTGCAACTTCATAAAGACATGCTGTCATACAGTGACAAGGATAAAGGGCATAAAGGGCGTTACAAGTTTGGCCCGAACCGCGTGGAAGCAAAAGATCAAAGCGGGAAGATCGTTGGCGTTATTTTTGATCCTACGCCGCCGCATTTAACCGAAAAAGAAATGCGTGATCTGATCGATTGGTATCAATGGGCGCAAGACGAGAAGTTTAAGCACCCGCTTATATTGATCGCCAACTTTATATTTGAGTATCTGGCCATTCACCCGTTTCAAGATGGAAATGGCCGGACAAGCCGCTTGCTGACAAACTTGATGATGCTGCAACACGTGTACAGCTTTTCTACACTAGTGTCGCACGAAAAAATCATCGAGGAGACCAAAGCGGAATACTATCTCGCCCTCAATAAAACGCAGCGTACATGGAAGAGCGAGAATGAAGATGTCTCGCCGTGGCTCTTGTATATTTTCGATGTGTTTTTGAGACAGGCGAGAGAAGCGCAACGCATTCTTGAAAGTGATCAGTTTGAGTATTTACTATCCGAGAAACAACTTGCGTTCTGGCAATGGGCACAGAGTTTAGGTGATAAAGAGTTTAATCGCGGTGATGCCATTGACGCGCTTGGCTTCCCGCCGCGCACGATTGAACAAATCATGAAAAAGTTGCTCGATATGAAGAAGCTGGAACAACTCGGACAAGGCCGTGCAACGCGGTATCGAGTAGTTTAATCAATAATCATTGTACGGAACGTTAGAGATAACCGCCGTGTGCGCTCGATCTTGCAACCCTGCACAACATCCGATTTTCTGGCCGGGATAGAATGCGTCCATTCATAACGCGCTGCGCCGGAGAGTACAATTAGGCTACGTTCTTGCAGGTACAGTTCTTGCCGTTCCCCCGATTGTGGGTGTGTAAACTGCATTATCGCGCTCGATCCGAGGCTCAAAGATGCAATCACATCACCAAAACAGGGCACGCAATCAACGTGCGCGGAAATCCCTTGTCCGGGATCGTATTCATTCACAATCGCCTGATCTGGAATTTTATTGAATAATTTCTGATCATACAGGCGGCTTGCAACCGGAGCGATCCATTCAGGAATTTCACCGAGATACGCCTCATTGGTAACGGCGCGTGCTTTATAATCATAGCGATAACCATAATGCTGTACCCGGCGTTTCAAATCGGTTAGCCAAGGTTGCGCGTCGATGTTGTTAATCAATGCACGTTCCTCTTCTTTCGTGATGAAATCAGGAATATAGATCAAACCGTCAATGCTTGGCGTAGCGTCTTCCTTAATATCAAAAAGTAAGTTCATTGTTTTGTCTCAAATACCCATGTGATGAAACGGCTATGACCATCAAGAGCGCTTTCATCATCATTCGTGTTTATGTGAGAATATCCGGGAAACATAGACGGGTCAAAGGGATAGGTCGCTGAAACTTTGTAATTCGCAAAAACCGCTGCGTCTTCAAAGTTAAAAGCCCCGTCAGAATGCGGATTATCAACGGCGGAAATAATAACCTTGCCGGAGGGCGCTAAATACTCTTTGGCACTACGCAAAAAGTTTCTGATCAATACATGATTAGGATTTCGCCCGTATTTTGCATCGCGGCTGCCAACATTGGGAAACTGAAAGATAACTGTATCGTATTCATGTGGCCGCAAACTTTTATTCAGTTTTGTTGCATCAACATCATGCAGGACAAGAGCGCCCAATCGTTTCAGTTCGTATGCATTGAAGGATGTTTCATCACTTACATCACGGCCTTTTTCGTATGTTGTTGCTGTCATATGCGTGATAGCTGTCGCTGGAAGCCGTAGCAAGGCTTTTGCAAAGCTCAAGTTTCCTTCACCGACAAGCAGTGTATCGCCGAGCGCTTGCCATGGGGCGAGGCGCATTTGTGTGAACGCACTGACAGTGCTTCTTATTACATCAAACATGATTATTTCCTTTGATTTTGGGCATAAAAAAACGCCGCAGGGCGATGAATGCACCTGTGGCGTTGATGTTGAATATATTCCTATATTGCGCTCAAAAAGTCAAGACTGTATTTCTTTGGACGGGTTTGGACGAATATACGCGGATATTTTCCGAAAAAAGCGAATGTTGTGTCGTCCGAGGTCATTACAGACTGTGGGCGAAAGGAATGCACCTGTTTTGAAATACCGGGGGAGTACGGGGGCGCATATGAGGTGGTATGTCTCATCATGTCCGGCCAGTCATTAAAGAAAGAAAAAGTGCACGCTGATACCAGCGGATCTCACCCTGTTTATTGGGCATATATTGGGCAAATCGTTAACGGAGATTAGCTAAGTCATTGATTTAATTGGCGTCCCGTACGGGATTCGAACCCGTGTTGCCGCCGTGAAAGGGCGGTG
>CAYGQP010000141.1:0-5220 GCA_964352115.1 uncultured Micavibrio sp.
CATTAATGATAGTATGAATATCACTAAGGATTCATTAATGCAACAAAAAAAATTAAAAATAATACAAAAAGGTTCAAATTATGGTAGAGAGTGCACAGATTAGGGCGGCTAGAGGTTTTTTAAATTGGTCACAAACAAAGCTTTCAGAGGCGTCAGGCGTGTCTTTGCCGACGATCAAGCGCATGGAAAAAGACACCAGCACGTCAAACTTTGGTAATGTAAAGAAGGTGCGTGAAGCTCTTGAAGGTGCAGGCATTCACTTCACAGACAAAGGCATCGAAGGCAATTAACTTTTAACTCGTGTTAGCAAAAGTCTCGCCTCTCTAAGCCATTAAATACACAGCATTTTATCAAGTAAATTAACATAAAAATAACCATTTCTCTGTATTTTGTAGAACATGAGCGAGGTAAAGGGTGAAAAGCTCTCGCTAGAGCACGGTGACATTGAATTCGGCATCCAAGTAGAACAATGGGATGACGGTAGCACAGTTGTGACGATTATCGATCAAGATTTAAATGCTGGAACACATAGCCAGGTAATGCGGCATCTGCCTGATATTGTTAACCAAGTTCTAGCGCAACACTTTCCCAATAAAGTTTTATCTGATTTGGGTTGGCGACTTTGTCGTTTTGATCGTATCAGAGATATACATATAGGCGGAATTAAAGAGGGTGGGAGGCCTTCATCATTCGGGTTTGGACAAAGTTTAGTTGATAACAGTAACCGCTTAGGCATCTACAGAGTTTTTACAAATCCAAGACTAGATGGAGCTGGTTACTATACTGAAGATGATCTTGGAAAGTTAAGCGACACACAGCTAAACCTATGGCTAGATAGCATGCCAATACAAGAGCGGTTAAATTTCATAGGATCTGAACTATTTAAAACTTCATTAAGTCGAGACCTAATCGCCCGCATAGATTTCAAACAAAGTACACTGCGGGCTCTCATGCAAGATATACTTGGTCCCGCAAGTTCCTTAAACCCTGACGATTATCCTGCTTTACGGGATCATTTTTATTCACCAATTGATATTCAAACAGGCCGGCATATGGGAGATACCGTATATAGCTCCAATGGTAGGCTCGTAGCTGCTATTCCAGAGATTGTTGAACTTTCTTCTCGCCTCACAGGCACAGCACATATTGACAACCCATCCCCGGGATTTGCGATTGCCTTTGCTTTTGCCAATGATCCACCTCAAGGAAATTATGAGCCTGTTGTAAGCTTTCCTTCAGCTGCCCACTTTGAATTTTTTGTGTCCGAAGCCAATAGATTTGCAGATACTCGTGAATATATAGATATAGTTCCAGCTGTGAACAACGGTCTTCGCGGAACACAAAATGCGGTCTTAGAGAGGATCGCAAACCATTTAAATGATAACGGTATAACCGTATCAGCCGAAGATGCACATAGATTGCAATTATTGGCTGCTGATAGTGGTTCCACTTCTATGCTTTCTATGCACTCTGCTTTGATGGCTCAAAACATGCGTTTGTTTGATGAACAAGAAGTCATGGGTCTATTAGACACCTTTGTCAACAATGCTGATCAGGAATGGGTGTCCGAATACAGGGGGGGGATGTCTAATTGGGACAGCTTATCACCAGAGCAAAAGCTTGAGTTTGGTCGCTTACATTTATCTGTGCTTGGCGGGTTGTATGAATTAGATCCGCCAGCGTTGTTTGCAGAAGATCTAGAGCCAACAAGTAAAGGCGTATATGTTACTAAAGCTAATGCTTTGGATGGAGAAATTAGGCTGAATAACTCAGATGGGCTTAACATGTTTGATAAGCCTTTCGGTGAGTTCATCAACACAATCAGCCATGAGTTTGGACATCACTATTCAAGGCACTTGGCCTTCGGAGCTTCTGAATATGCGAGAACCCGCCTTAATGATGAAGACCGAGCAAGGGTAAGAATTTTGGAGCTTGACGACCCCAATTATCAAAGGGGGTTATTATTTGCCGCAAATAATAACCATATGCACCCATATGGTATTTATTTAGACTCTGGAAGTTTTGGAGCTAAAGCATATAGAAACCAGCCCGAAGAGATGCACGCCTTTCAATTTGGAGACAGGTTTGAAAGACAGGTTGCAAATGCCATTGATGCAGTTCAGATGGTTGAAAACCCCAACGTTATATTTGATCGTGCTGTCGCGTACGCTGAGGCTGTCAATGAAGCAAGACAAAGAGCTGTATCTTCGGAGCGTGCTCTGCGTCCTGAATTTTTGGAAGCAACATCCCGGTTTATTGATGCTGTTCAGGTTGTAACAGAAGAAATGCAAAGAGATGCGCCTGACATGAGGGCTACAATACTGTTATCACAGGAAGGCAATGGCTTAATTCAAGAAATCAAAAACATACATCTGGAGCAATTAGAAACCGTAAGGGAACTTGAAGATCCTGAGAAACCATCAGCATTGTTACAACGTGTGCAGCTATCGAATTATGTAGAGCTAGAAGCACTGGGAAATCTTCAAGACAGGGCAATAGACCTTATCTATCTGACGAACAGTATAACACATCCTGATCCGGACCTCAGACGGAATTTTCAGCCCAGACCGCAGTCAGATAAACCAGATCAAGACTTGACTGATATCAGAGTTGGCGAAAATAAAAATGAGCAACGAGCTAGAGCGGCCTTAGAAAAAGATAGTCGTTATGCAGACCCTATAGGTATGGGTGATGGAGATGATCCACGTTTCAGGCTTCCAAGTGATGCAGAGATAAGCAAGATGCTGGGCGGCGTCCCTGTCCTGTCTTTACGCCCAGAGGATTTACCGTATTTTAAGCGATCCGCCTTTGATGCCTACAACTCCGTTCAATTGACCGACCGCCTTAGTGCAGCATATGACCGCATCATAAACTTTTGCCCCGCATGGGATGGTCAGCATTCCGATTTAGGAATGATCGCAACGAGCAGAGCCGCGGCCGTTATGACGTGGTCTGTAAGAGAACAACCTCAAATGTTTGTCATGTTAAGGCCAAGCAACGAAGTGGATGCTGTTCAATATCTTGCAAATAGTGCTGATATTAAGCCTGAGAGGATTACCAATCCTATTCCCAAAAATATAATTGATTTTATCAATACCCAGCATGAAATCGGGCATATGGTCGCAAATATTGAAGGCCTCAACCAATCGCCTTTTGAAAGCGAATTATATGCGGACACATATGCTTTAGAGGAATATATTCGCCGCGGCGGTGAGCCTGAAATCGTCAGGGCATATATCGATGAACGAGCGCTTACAGGCTTTTTCAGGCAACCGTCAAAATATTGGCTTTCAGGAAATCTTGAACATCATTTTTTTGGCAGCACTGATTTGCCCTTTGAAGGAACAGATGCCCTTCCAGCATTGGCAGAGTTGCGCATTCGTGTAGTCGCTGAATTAGCTGATCCTACGACCTATGGTATGCATCCAGACTTTGTTCCAGATTGGTCATCAGAACACATCCGCATGGCGTTGTCTGAAAATCACCCGCCATTTGATCGTGTAGACGTCTATACAAGATTGCATTATCAAGCTCTTCTAAACATGATCGGTAGTAAGCATGAGCCGCATAATCGCTCGATTACAGACTTTTCGGAAGTTGATCAGCTTCGCGCACTTGATAGAATTTTAGCCGACACGCCTGATCTTGATCCACAAACAAGAGCAGTTGGCATCCAAGTGTTGGACGCAGCGCAGCGCTTTACACCATCTTTAATGCCTGAACAGCGATTAACGCAGCCCCGCATACGTAATTCAAATCTTACAGATGATGTTCGAGCAAGGGTTGTTGCAGATACCGACACTAGAGCACCAAACGAATTTGTTCCAGAACAAAGAACCGCCGACGCGCCGACGCAAACGGAAGTTGTGCAGAATGCTGATTTAATTGAAGATAAAGCTAATCAGCTCGATTATGCGGATAATCAGAAGCGTGGAATTGTTATTGATGATGTTCGGCCACCAAGAGAACCTCCTACAATTCCTCGTCAAACACCCATTTTTGAAATTCTAAAACAACGAAACGAAGACACTTTAACCAGAATTGAAAGTTTGTCTAAATCTGAAATCATGGCTATGCCTGCCGCAGAGCGCTTAGAGTTGTGGAAAGGTATGAGCTGGATCTTTGCGGATATGACTTATTCGGCAAGTGGTTCCAAACACACAAGAGATGATAAGGCTTTACAGAAATTAATCCACTCGACTGAAATGTCGCCTGAGTTTATTGATTGGTTTAGTGAAAAATTGGGAGCGATGACCGAAAAGCATGCACCTAATTTTCAAAACATACCAAGAGAAGATGCGCCAAGAGCTGTCCTAAACAGTTTGCAAAACCTTTCGAGAGAAGCAGGTTATCAAGGTAACATAGATTTAGAAATCACACCCAATAATGGTGTTTATGCCGCGTGTTATTTGGGCATTAGTAAAGACGGTGATGCTGCTGGTTTTAAATTTACAAGAGATTCTCTTGCCCCTAGAAATATTGGGCCAGTTGTTCTTCATGAGTTTTCTCATTTGCTGCTAGACTTAGGTGCTGAACATACGTTTTTTGACGACTTGCCAGATCATTTGCGCCCTGATCTAGAAATTATACAAATTTCCCAGGCACATCTCTATGTTTCCTCAGAAGAGAGCCGTGAGTTTTACCGAAAACAACCAAGCGAGAGATTTCCACAAGCGGCTGAAAGAGCTGGCCGTGGCTTAATTGGCTTTGAAGCTAGATTTCATGAACGGGTTTTAGACAAGATTGGCAGTCTGGTCCCTGAACCAATCAAAAAAGCCGTTCATAATGCGAGAAACGCAATTGATGCTGATCCAGAGTTTCAAAGGATAAGATCGGACTTTGTTGAAATCAAAGAAAGCTTTCGCGATCTAAACACCAAATTCAATGGCGTGTCAATTGTCGGAGCGAATGGGGTTGGCGTGGGGATGGGGGCCATGGCCATTATAAACGCAGATGGTGATGCTGGAATGATTGCAATTGGCTCTGCTGATATTGCCATGAGCACGGCTGATACAGTGCTGGATATGGCACAGGCAAGCGGGAAAACAATTTCCCAAGGGGTTCTAAAAGGCGCAATGCGAGCGAATATTGTCTTAACTGTAGCTGACGGTGCTTATCAGGTTTACAAAGAGGACGGGAACTTCATCGATGAAGATGGAAGTATCGGTCATAAGGGCGAGCGTTTGACTGCTGTGACGATGCCAGCAGGCGCAGGTCTTG
>CAYGQP010000142.1:0-5180 GCA_964352115.1 uncultured Micavibrio sp.
AATGGAAAGATTAATCTTCCTTTCTTCTGCGTTTTCAATGGCATAATCAATTTGATCAATCCAGGACATGAGATTATCTTCGACAAATTTTGATGTGACATAAATAATGGCAGGAACATTCAAATCATCCATAACAGGCGCGGCGACAGACGCATTGTTTTCAAACCCATCATCGAACGTAATGATGAAAGATTTTGGCGGAATCTCTTGATTTTCACTTTTTAGCTTCACGAGATCTTTTATGCTGAGTGGATATCCACCAGCATCCATAAGCGCCTTAAGAAAATTGGCAAATTCGTCTTTCAGGATATGTTTGCGATTGTAATTGCGAACGGTGTGTTTGTGTTCATCAATCACGCCATGAAGCAAAAACATCGCGTAATGGTTATCTGATAAACGTTGCTGATACTGCTCCACATTCATGATTTAGCCTGACTTTTGAAACGCAGATATTTTTGCACACAAGTCTCTTTTAGTTCAGTCGGCATGAAAGAGTAATAGGTGCCCTTTTGGTTTTGCTGTGATGTAATAAAATATCCCAATGTTTCATATGTTTTCAGCGCACCAAGACATAGGTCCAGACAGGCTTTCGTGTTAATGGCTCTAAGTTGGCTAAGATTTTCAATACTATTCAGGTCCAGTTGTTGTTTCTGAATAATATCTCCTGTGTCCAATTCCTCGTCCAATATATGTAAGGTTGTTTCAAGGGAGCCAAAATCATCGTTATATATAGCCCAGAGATGCGTGTCTAAGCCTCGATAATATTCCGGATCACCGCCATGAAGGTTGATAATTTTTCTTTCAAACCCTCGGATAAGCGGGGTTTTTATTTTACGTGTGCCGAAAACGATAATGACGTCTGGATCAAAGGATTTGAGTTCTTCAATCACATGAGGATCGTTTATATTTTCGCAATCAACACATGGGGTTAGATCTTTAATTGTTTTTGTTTCACCTTTGAAAAAATATTCGCCCTCAAAAGCGTCCCTATTCTTTTCAAAATCATGACTCGTTTCAAATGATGCAGTGACAGATGTTGTTTCATTGATCGTCAGAACATCTCCATAGTGGCTAAGCAGTTCTTGCAAAAACCAAGCGTGGTGGGCTGTATCTGTTGTTAAGAAAGCAATTTTCATGGCGATGAGTGCCTATGTAAAATCATTTTAGAGCCAGTAATAAAAAAATTGTTTTTAATGTAAAAATTCACAGAGGTCAGATTTTCTAGCTGTGTTCCGGCGCGCAGAAGACCAAATTTCTCATTGGCAAAACTGACCATCGCTGTTCCAATGCCCTGCCCTTTATTGTCTTCATGTACTGCGATCAGATCAATGATAGTGTCAATTAAAAGCATAAAACCAATAACTTTATTGCCCTTACGAGCTACAACCATATCTGTGCCTCTTTGACCATTGAAATAGTTGACCGCCCACTCTGCCTTTACTTCTGCGGCTATTGGTCGCGGAATAGCAGAGTCCATAAAAAACCGTGATGAAACAAAAGCATCGTGAGAAATTTGTCTCACGTCATGACGATCTGCTTCAACGGCAAGACCTATGTCATAAAGATCCTTATTTTGCAGCACTTTTACAGATTTGGCTTGTTCAAAATCTACAAGGGATTGAATCAGCTTGAAATCAGCGTCTAATAACTTAGGCAAAACGGAAATGTTTTGAGCATTCAATTTCGCGGATATAAAGCCGGGCGGCAAATTCTCTTCATCAAATGGTTCGTGGTAGCTATACGCGCCATGATCGAAATATTGAGATAACCACTCGTCTTTTTTCAACATTAAATTCTAAGCCGCTTTTTTCAGGCTTTTCTGAATGTTTTTATACCACTCAATGTATTGCGCATAACCTTTTTCTAGATTAAAGGCCGGGGCATAACCAATCAAATCTCTGGCCTTATCGATATTTAAAGTTCCCCGATCAGGCGTTAATGAATCCTTGTCTTGGTATTCGATAGAAATTTCAGGGAAATGTGTCTTAACAATCTCGGCCATTTCTCTAATCTCGCGACCCTGACCATATGTAATATTAAATATTTCGTTTTTGGCTTTTGGGTGCTCAATGCTTTTGATCACGCCTTGAATCAAATCTTGAATGTATGTGAAGTCCAATTTATCGGATCCGTCACCAAATATAGTGACATTCTTGCCTTGAATTGCATTTTCAAGGAAAATTTGTCCTACGCGTCTGCTAATACAACGCTCGCCATACAGAGCCGAAGGACGGATAATCGTATAAGGCAGATCAAAAACCTGATTATAGGCAATTACCATTTTCTCACCAGCAAATTTCAATGCCCCATAAATGCCAATGGGATTACAAACTGTTTCCTCATCCACTGATTCTTCGGCAAAGTTTCCATACACCATTGAAGATGAGAAGAAAATGAAGTGCTTAACAGATGATGTGCCGCGACAAGCATCGAGAGCGTTTTCCAAAGTACGCAGGCTATGATCAAATGTATTATACGGATCTTTATTGGATTTATTTGCGTGAGATACGGCGGCCAATTGAATGACAACATCTGGCTGAATGCTCTCGATTGTCCGGCAAACCAAATGATAATCACGGGCATCCTGAATGTGTAATTCAATACCGGCATGGCGTAATAATTCTAACCGCTCATTGATAATTTGAAGATACAAGTCCTTGTGCAAGTGGCCATCAGAAGGACTGCCCAGAGAATACAAGTTATTGACTTGTAAACTGTCAATAATATCAACCGTGGCGCCTTGGCTTTTTAGAGCCAAGGCCAAATTATGACCGATAAATCCAGCCCCTCCCACAATAAGAATTTTCTGGTTTTTTAATGTATTCATGTTGTTCTTTCAAAAATATAAGATTTGTGATCCTGAGGACGTAAAAAGTAGTCCGTATAATATTCGTGAGTTAACTTATAGCGATTTTCTAGAATTCTCAAGTATATCTCTTCCTTCACAGGCTCTTTCGTGCCTCCTTGGCCAGGTTTCCACTCTCCCCAATAATTGCCGCCAGGCATCGCGTTTATATAAATATGGTCCGGTTTCATGTCTTGAATAATGTTGAGATAATTTTCAACAATACTAGGCTCCATTTCCTGAAAAGACGCGCTGTTCCAGAACAAATCTATCTGATTGTGCCGTAGATCCGGCAAGCGCCAGGTAGGAAACAAAAGAATTTTGCCTTTGTGCTCCGAAAAATCACTGATGTTTTTAGACTCTTCACAGCTTATAAATCGATCAGGAAATCGTTTCTTCATATACTGATTCAGCACGTATATTTGCGGAACAATATCAAAAAGAACAATGGTTGCATCCGGATAGGCTGTTGCAACGTGTTCTGCATTCCGGCCCAACCCCGGCCCTATTTCCATGAATGTCATATCTTTTTTAATATTAGGGACTTTCTCAATCACATCTATAAATACATTAGCCATTTGCAAATGAGAGCGTGACCATAATTTATCTTCGTATTCAACGATTTCCTCAGGATTGCCGATGAGGCTGACTGAAAAGTTTTTTAAATCAAATCCCTGTTTCTGAAATTTCGCATGTATGCGGGGATAATGATAATCGCATATATTCTGCGCACTGAATTGTCGGGAGAATAAATTCCGGATGGGCAATAAGGCCATTTCCAATGCATTCAAAACCTTATCTGCGAAACGCCAGATAAAACGGGTTTTTTCTATTTGTTTTATGACTGAGGGCTTATCATGTATCCGGTATATGCTCAAATCCGTGGCATCAAAAGAACTCAGAATGCTAGGATGGCGACGTCTAAAATTTTTCAGGCCTTTGGTCTGCAATTCCGGTAAAAATACTTGTGCGTATGTTTCCCAGTAATTGCCCGGTTTATATAGAGGATCTGCGTCTTTTTGCGCCTCCCATAGCTTCTCTAAAAGCGCACAGTCATCATCTACTTGCAGGATAGGATTTTGCTTTTTAGTGCTGCTCATTTTTGAGCCATTTGGATCGCATGTTTAAGGCCTTGGGCCACTAATGTCATATCTTCGACCTGCAGATGCGGCCCTACGGGAAGAGCAATGGAGCCATCACTAATAACGGCAGCATTTTTATAATGTTTAGGATCAGTCTTATAACGCTCATTGTAATACTTCATGCGCGGCACAGGTTGCGGATAGTAGATACTGCACCCTACTTGCTGTTCCTTCATATTGAGAACAATGTCATTCCTTTTTTCCCGGATCGCCTCTTCCAAAATTACAGTTAGACAATAATAAGCATTGTTTCCGTTATCATTTTGAATATCCAAAACGGATTGTACGCCCTCAATCTCTAAAACCAACGCTTTGAGTGCTTTAAAATTTTCTTCACGATGTTTTAGAATACGCGGCACTTTATCCAATTGCGTGCACCCTAAAGCGGCTTGCAATTCGCTCATTCGATAATTCAAACCAACGCCTGTCACGTCATAAACGCCAGGAATGGCACGGTCTTGATGGGACCGATCAACGCTGAACGCTCTGAACTGGCCAATGTCGTGAACAGTTTGTTCATCCTTGGAAATCAGCATGCCTCCTTCGGCCGTCGTAATATGCTTTACCGGATAGAAGGAAAAACATCCCGCATCACCCCACAATCCGACATGCTTGCCTTTGTAAAATGTGCCAACAGCCAGAGCACAATCTTCAATAACTTTTAGATTATGTTTTTCCGCAATGGCACATAATCTATCCATTTCAACGGGAATGCCCAAGAAATGCACAATAAAAATGGCTTTTGTTTTAGGGGTAATGTGTTGTTCAACCTGATCCAAATCTATATTGCCTGTCTGCAGCTCGCAATCAACAAAGACGGGCGTAGCGCCCATAATTTCAACGGCGTGCACCGTGGCAACATGCGTTTGAGAGGGAACAATCACCTCGTCACCAGGCTTAATATCAAAATGAATGGCGCATAGATGCAATGACGCCATACATGAACTGGTTGATACGGCATAACCGCCCTTCGTCATCTCGGAAAACTTGGCCTCAAATTCCTTACACTTAGGGCCATGCGTCAGAATGTGACCGTTTAAAACATCCATAACCGCCTGACGATCAACATCTTCGATCCATGGGCGGCCAAAAGGAATTTCTTTTTGCGGGGTGTCTAGTTTTTGCAGAGCTGCTTTATCTGTAGCCAAAATATCCTCAATACTTAATGTTTAAGGGGCCTTTATAGCTTAGGG
>CAYGQP010000143.1:0-5141 GCA_964352115.1 uncultured Micavibrio sp.
TGGGGAGATTTATAATTTTCAGACGTTGCGCAAAGAGCTTGAAGGGCAGGGCGTAAAATTTATAACTCAATCTGATACGGAAGTTTTGTTAGAGGCACTTGCGGCATGGGGCGTTGAGGGTGCTTTGGAAAAAATCTCTGGCATGTATGCCTTTGCCGTGTGGGATAAAAAAACCAAAAATTTAACCTTGGCGGTCGATCCTTTGGGCAAAAAGCCTTTGTATTTTGGCTGGATTGATGATGACCTGGTTTTTGCTTCAGAATTAAAGTGCTTTAATGTTTTTCCTAACTTTCAGAAAGACATTAACCGTTCTGCGCTGAAACAATTTATGCGGCATGGCTATATCCCTGCGCCGTTATCTATTTTCAAGAATATTTATAAATTAGAGCCAGGAACGCATTGCACGTTGAATTGTGAAAATCCTGAGAGCTTGCCAAAAAATGAAGCGTTACCGACCCTCGCCACAAAACATTTTTGCATGAGGCAAACTTCACAACAAGAACGCCGCACATTTACATCAGATGATGAAGCAGCGGATTACGTGCAGGATATTCTGAAAGGCGCCGTGAATCGCAGAATGATCGCGGATGTGCCCTTAGGCGCGTTCTTGTCGGGGGGCATAGATTCTAGCCTTGTGGTTGCCTTGATGCAGGAACAAACTTCGGCCCCCGTCAAAACATTTTCTATAGGCTTTGAAGAGGCGGAGTTTGATGAGTCGAAATATGCAAGAGACATAGCGCAAGCATTAGGAACCGATCATACATCGTTTTTTGTTACCCCGGAAGAAACGCGTGAGGTCATTCCGCAGCTACCAGATATATACGATGAGCCCTTTGCTGACATGTCCCAAATTCCGACTTGGCATGTATGTCGTCTGGCGCGCGATCACGTGACGGTGGCTCTGTCTGGCGATGGGGGAGACGAGTTTTTCTGCGGCTATGATCGTTATTTTTGGATGATGCAAAACCTGAAACCCTATTTACGCATTCCGAATATTTTACGAAAAGGCATGGGCGGCGTTTTAAATGCGTCAGCACATCCCATTCATGTGGTGTTTGGTGGCGTACTCGAAAAAATAAGCGGACGAAAAATAAGCCCGGAAAAACTGAAATTACTGGCTTCAATGATATCTTCAGAGAGTTTTCCTGAACTTTACCGGTATATGCACACACATTGGAAAGATCCTAGCTCTATTGTTCTGAGTGAAGAGCCAGAACCACAAGGCATTTGGGCCGAAAACTTTAAAAATCTGGGTCTGAATGAATGGGAGGTCATGATGCTGATCGATTCCCTTCTATATTTACCAGGCGATATTTTGACCAAAGTTGATCGCGCCAGTATGAGCAATTCTTTAGAAGTCAGATGCCCGTTATTGGATGTAGAGGTTGTGAAAGCAGCCTGGCAAATTCCAATAGAGCACAAGGTTTCCGGTCAATCCGGAAAGCAAGTTCTAAGAAAAATTCTCGCACGTTACATTGATCCTAAGCTTTTTGAACGTCCTAAAATGGGCTTTGGGGTCCCCATGGCAGTATGGTTGCGCGGTCCACTGAAGGAATGGGCAGGGGACTTGCTTTCAAAAGATATGATTGAAAAACAGGGCTTATTTCAATACAAGGATGTTGAATATGCTTGGAATGCGCATCAATCAGGATCTGCAGATATGAATTATCTGCTTTGGGATGTTTTGATGGCGCAAGCATGGGCCGAAAACAACCGCAT
Organism: uncultured Micavibrio sp.; assembly: GCA_964352115.1. Taxonomy (GTDB): domain Bacteria; phylum Pseudomonadota; class Alphaproteobacteria; order Micavibrionales; family Micavibrionaceae; genus CAYGQP01. The sequence goes on from CAYGQP010000143.1 coordinate 1,720, forward strand.
TAAATAACATCATGGATAAAAATCAAAAAATCCCATCATTCTTGTCGGCAATCAAAAAGCTGAATTTGATTCTATCGGCTCAAGAAAAAACGAAGATCGCTATGTTGTTTGCCTTTGCCTTCATTGTGGCCATTTTTGAGTTAATGACGGCTGGGCTTATTGTTGGATTTGCCAATGCGATCACCAATATGGAGAAAACGAGAACATTCTTGTCGACATATTCTTTTTTCGGCGATTTCTCGGACAAAGATATCTTGCTGCTTTTTGCTGTTGGTTTGGCGGCGATTTTTACGTTGAAAAGCTGTTTGGCGGCGTTCGAAATTTTCTTCCAGAATTATGCCGTTCAGAAAATGGCGTATAAATTCAAAAACAAGCTTTTGAACAGCTATGCGCAATCCAGCTATAATGATTACTTAAAACAGAATTCTTCTTTCCGGTACGCTGTGGTCTCCGGTGATGCGGATATTATTTTCTCTCAATCAACGATGTCTCTAGTCGGTACGATGTCTGAAGCTGTTATTTTTGCAGTTTTAATGACCGCCGTAATTATTGCCAACCCCGCATTAGCCGCAGTAATTTTTCTATTTGGTGCTGTATTTGCTGTGATCATAGGAAAAATTTTGTTGCCTCGTTTTTATAACTGGGGCAAGGGCATGCAAGAAGCCTCTATGCAATCCACACAAACTCTTTTTCAGTTCTTTCATGCTTTTAAGGAAATTGTGCTTCTACAAAAAAAGCGGGAATTTATCGATCATTTTTCTGAACACTCGAAAAAACTTTCGATGATTAAGGCCAAGAAATTCACGATTAACAGTCTGCCAAGACTCTTATTTGAGGTGCTCTTTGTTTTGATTTTTGTGATCGCGATTTTTGTCTTGTCTTATCAAAACCAACAACCGGCGGAGATTGTGGGTCTTCTTAGTGTGTATCTCTACGCGGGTTTTCGCCTTATGCCAGGCCTGAACCGCATTATCTCCCACTTGAACCTCTTTAAATCATCAATCTTTTCCATCAACCGCTTATCAGGGGAATATTTGAAAAACTGGGAAAAGGAACAATATGCCGATATTCCTGAATTTACATTTAATTCGCATTTGACAGTTTCAAACGTTAGTTTTTCTTATGACAAGGAGAAAAGAAGCGCGCTAGAGAATATCTCATTCAGCATTAATAAGGGCGAATATGTTGGCATTGTTGGAGAGACTGGATCAGGAAAATCGACACTGATGGATCTTTTGTTGGGCCTGATCGAACCAGATGAGGGCAGTATTCTGATCGATAATCAATTTCCCGTAAAGTGTGCGCAGTGGCATCAAAAAATCGGATACGTGCCGCAAACGCTCTACCTGTTGGATAACACAATAGCAGCCAATATTGCATTTGGATTTAAAGACGATGAGATTGATTTGGAACGCGTGAACGAGGTGGTGGATGCAGCCCAGCTGCGCAGTTTTATCGCTAAAAATCCAGATGGCTTGCAAACTATAGTTGGGGAGCAAGGAGTAAGAATTTCTGGCGGAGAGCGTCAACGCATCGCCATAGCCCGAGCGCTCTACACAGATCCCGAAGTTTTGATCTTTGATGAAGCAACCTCTGCCCTGGATCAGGACACTGAAAAACGACTGATGGATACGATTTATGATTTAAGCAAAGATCGCACTGTGATCATGATTGCGCATCGGCTATCAACACTCGCAAAATGTGATAAAATTATAGCCCTCAAAGATGGAAAGATGGATACTGAAACGACCCCTCAAGAATTGAGCAAACAGGCGAGGCAGTAAGATGGACATCCATATTTTTGTTCAGGCAAGAATGTCGTCGCAACGTTTTCCGGGTAAAATGTTAACAGATTTTCAAGGCAAACCGCTGATTGATCACGTTGTTGAGGCCTGCCGCAAGACGGGCTGCGGAACGGTTGTTCTTACGAGCCATGAGCAAAACGATGATCCACTTGCGGGGCATTGCGATGAACAGGGCTATACAGTGTTCCGCGGGTCACTCAATAATGTATTTTTGCGATTTCAAGAAGCGCTTCAGGTTCACAAATGCGATGCTTTTATGCGCATATGCGGCGATAGCCCTATGTTAGATACTGAATTACTGGCTTATTGTATAAGGCTATATGAAATAGAAAAACCAGAATTTCTATCAAATGTTATTGGACAAACATTTCCAAAGGGTCAAAGCATAGAAATTATCGATACAAAAGCATTTTTGAATATTGAGCCTGATATATTATCCGATGATCAAAAGGAACACGTTACGCCGTATTTTCATGAGAATATTTCATGTTACAAAGCCTGTCTCATCGATTACGACACGAATTTAAGACATTTAAACATGTGCGTAGATGAACAGGAAGACCTGCAGCGGTTGCAGTCTGATCATATGCCTTTTGTGTTTGAGGAGGGCCGCGTATGTCTTCAGCGCCCTTAAATGCGGTTGTTGTGGGTTTGGGTGTTGGTGAACAACATGCCTTGGCCTTCAATGAATTACCGGACACCACATTACATGCTGTTGTTGAACATGACGCAGGAAAAGCCGAAGAATTTTTGGAGAAGAACAAGTTATCAGATGTTGAGATATTGAGTTTTGAAGAAGCTCTGCAAGATTCTAATGTGCAGATCATCTCTTTGGCATCCTTCGATGATCATCATGGAGAGCAGGTATTAAAATGTATGGAGGCCGGAAAGCATGTATTTGTTGAAAAGCCATTGTGCACAAAGTTTGATGAATTGCAGGCCATTAAAGATCTTTGGCAGAAAAATCCGGTTGCCTTGATGTCTAATCTTGTGTTGCGCAAGGCGGAAATCTACGAATGGCTTTTCCAGCAAATTGAAGAGGGGTCGTTTGGAGAGATTTATGCCGTTGATGGCGATTACCTGTATGGCCGAGTGCATAAGGTGACGCAAGGTTGGAGAAAGGATGTAGAAGATTATTCAGTCATGGAAGGTGGCGGTATCCATATCATTGATCTCATGCTGCATGTCATGGAATCTCAGCCAGTAACCGTCACATCAAGCGCAAATAAAATTGTGACGAAGAACACTGACTTTAAACATCATGACTTCCAATCTGCCGAATATAGTTTCCCAAACGGGGCCATCGGCCGTATCACGGCGAATTATGGATGTGTACACAAACACCAGCATGTTCTGAGAGTATTTGGAACGAAGGCAACATTTATCATTGATGATAAAGGCCCGCGCATGCACAAGGGCAGAGATGATAATCCGATAGAAGAAGATCTGACCCTGGAAACCCTACCAAGGGACAAGGGCGTCTTAATTCCTGATTTTTTAAATCTTATCCAAAATAAAGACTTCGAAAAAGCGGCTATACGAGAATTTAATTTAATGCGCGTAACGCTTGCTGCAGACGAAGCCCTAAGCTATAAATTCCCCTTACCCATTAAGAAT
>CAYGQP010000144.1:0-5141 GCA_964352115.1 uncultured Micavibrio sp.
ATTGTGGCCTGCGCCGCGCCGATAGGGTTATTCTTTGGCCGGGTTTCAAATTTCATTAATGGCGAGCTTTATGGGCGCATATCAGATGCCCCATGGGCGTTTGTTTTCCCAAGAGGAGGAGAGGAGCCGAGGCATCCCTCACAGCTTTATGAAGCGCTTTTGGAGGGCGCAGTGCTGTTTGTGATCCTGCTAATTCTATCTAGGCAAGAATGGGTGAAAAGCCGTCCTGGTATTCTTTCGGGCATATTTTTAATAGGATACGGCGTTTTCCGCAGCATCGTTGAGATATACCGCGAACCGGACGCGCATATCGGCTTTATTTTTGAGCATGTCTCAATGGGGCAACTTTTGAGCCTGCCGATGATCATAATCGGTGCGGGATTGATCATTTACGCGACAAAATCAAAACCGCAGCTGTCCGATGCCCAATCCTCTTGAGGCATATCTCTTCAAGCACATCAAAACGCATGGCCCAATGGATGTTGGACAGTTCATGAACGCTGCGCTTGCCCATCCACAGCATGGCTACTACATGAAACAGGACCCCTTTGGCGCGGCGGGTGACTTCACAACAGCGCCTGAGATTTCGCAAATGTTTGGCGAGATGATTGGCGCATGGGCCGCTGATCTCTGGCTACAAATGGGAAGCCCCAACCCTATGATGCTTCTGGAATGTGGGCCGGGGCGTGGAACGTTAATGAGTGATCTTATGCGTGCAACCAGAAATGTTTCTGGATTTCATGAAAGCGTACAAATTCATATGCTGGAGATAAGTCCCGTCCTAAAAGGGACGCAGGTTGAATCTTTAGGCGCATATGGGGTCCAGCACCATGATTCAATGCAATCCGTAGCGCAACTTGGCAATTCTATGCCCAAAATCATAATTGCGAATGAATTTTTTGATGCGCTGCCCATTCGCCAAATCCGCAAATCTCGGGAAGGCTGGGAAGAAAAGATGCTGGGTATTGGCAATGATTCAAAACTAAACTGGCAGTTTCAAAATGTTAATTTTGACATCAATTCTTTTTTTAAAGACCTCAATCAACCCATTGAAAATAATAGTATTTTTGAGCTCTCATCTATAAGGTTAAGTGTAATGCGCCAGATTTTGGATCTGATAAGCGAGGAGGGCGGCGCAGCGCTCGTCATTGATTACGGGCATTTCAAAACGAGTTTTGGCGATACACTCCAGGCGCTGTATAAACACAGCTATTGCGATGTGCTGGATCACTTAGGGGATGCTGATATAACGGCCCATGTCGACTTTGAGCAGTTTATTATGACGTGTCATGACGCGGCATATGCAGATGTCAAAACGCACGGACCGGTCACGCAAGAAACATTTTTAAAAACGTTAGGCGTAGGACTGCGGGCCGCGCAACTATCCCAATCTGCGTCGGAGACTCAGAAAAAGGATATCGAGATCGCCTTGAACCGTCTCATCGATCCTGATCAAATGGGTGAATTATTTAAGGTCTTAAGTTTCACAAATGGGGGAGTTCATGGAAAAAACCTTAAACCTGCCGGTTTTTCGGGATAAGCAGTTCTCGAATGATATGCCTGAGGGCATAGCTTATGGATTTTATACGAGGCAGGGCGGCGTAAGCGAGGGGCTTTATGCATCGCTGAATTGTGGTCCGGGATCAAACGATAATCCTCAGGCTGTGCATGAAAACCGAAGCCGTGTAGCATTTGATTTAGGCATTCAGCCGGAAAACCTTCTGAGCCTGTATCAAATTCATAGTGATGTTTGTTTGAGCGTAGATAAGCCATGGAACGAAAATCGCCCGCAAGCTGATGCGTTTGTAACGGACCAAGAAAACATCGCATTGGGTGTATTAACAGCCGATTGCACGCCGGTCTTATTCTATGGTGAGAAGAAAAATTCAGCGCCAATCATTGGCGCGGCGCATGCGGGATGGCGCGGCGCGCTTGGCGGGGTTTTGCAATCAACGGTAAAGTCTATGCTTGATATGGGTTTGGATATGAATACGCTACGCGCATGTATTGGTCCATGCATTCAAAAAAGATCCTATGAGGTGTCACTTGAGTTTCAAAAAGAGTTCATTTTAGGGTCAAAATCATATGAAATATTTTTTCAGGACGGTAAAAAACCCGACCATCCTCATTTTGATCTTCCGGGGTTTTGTGCGTATCAACTTCACCAGGCCGGTGTGCAAAACATTTCAATCTCTAATCACGATACATACAGCCGTGAGGGCGAATATTTCAGCTATCGGCGAACAACACACAAACAAGAAGCTGATTACGGCCGCCAGATATCGGCAATCGTGATACAATCCTAAGCAGATTACGCATTTTAAAATTAGCCAAAAGATATGTTGATTTTTCGTATCGTTTTTTCCTATAGTGCCCATGACCGTCGTCGTGAATACGAAAGAATGCGTCTAAATTTATAAAAAGAACAAACGCTTAGGGCCTTTTTAACATGAAGTTGATTGCCGGAAACTCAAACCGACCACTCGCTGAGGCCATTTCTGCATATTTAAACGTCCCCTTGACGCAGGCGAATGTGAAACGCTTTGCCGATATGGAAGTTTTTGTTGAGATCATGGAAAATGTCCGAGGCTCTGATGCTTTTTTCATTCAATCGACCTCTTATCCCGCAAATGACCACCTCATGGAGCTTTTGATTGCGATTGATGCGCTCCGAAGAGGTTCCGCACGCAGGATAACTGCCGTGATCCCATATTTTGGTTATGCGCGGCAGGACCGTAAAACCGGCGGTCGTACGCCAATTTCGGCTAAGCTGGTTGCAAATTTGATCACCGCAGCAGGGGCTGACCGCGTTTTGACGATGGAGCTTCATGCCGGGCAAATTCAGGGATTTTTCGACATTCCGGTTGATAATCTCATTATTTCCCCCGTCTTCGTGCCCCACATTGAGGAACAATTCCAGGGTGAAGAAATTTGCATTGTATCGCCCGATGTTGGCGGTGTGGTTCGCGCGCGGGCCATGGCGAAACGGATCAATGCTGACCTCGCGATCATTGATAAACGCCGCGAAAAGGCCGGAGTGTCAGAGGTCATGAACGTGATCGGGGAAGTTAAGGGCAAAATTTGTATTCTTGTTGATGATATCGTGGACTCTGGAGGAACGCTCTGTAACGCCGCCGCCGTGCTTAAAGAAAAGGGCGCAAAAGACGTCTTTGCCTATGTAGTGCATGGGGTATTGTCTGGCGGGGCCGTGGCCCGAATAGCGGAATCACCAATGACCAAACTTATCACTGCGGACTCCATCGTGGGAACCGACGCCATCCGCGCCTCGGACAGCATTGAACAGCTCACAGTTGCCCCCTTAATCGGGGAAGCCATTCGGCGCATTACAGAGGAACGTTCAATTTCCGCGCTTTTTAAATAGCATTCTTTAAATATTTTCTTGAACTCTCCCGGTTTTTTTGGTTAATAGGGCTTCATTAAGGATCAAGCACCCCTGGAGGCTGGATCCAGAACATTGAAAAAAGGATGACGACCATGTCAAAAAACTATGCGCTATCAGCGGCCAAAAGAGATTCTGCAGGTAAGGGGGCAGCGAGATCTTTACGTCGTGAAAACAAGACACCCGCCGTGATTTACGGTGACAATAAAGACCCTATTACAATCACGCTCGATGAAAACACAATTAATGTGGAATACAACAAGGGCAGAATGTTCACATCAGTTTGTGAAATGGATGTCGACGGCGACAAGCACGTCGTTCTCGCTCGTGATGTTCAGTTGCACCCCGTTACAGATAACGTGCAACATGTTGACTTCCTGCGTGTGACCAACAAAACCAGAATTGCGGTTGAGGTCCCTGTGAACTTTATCAATGAAGAGGAATCACCGGGCTTGCGCGACAAGGGCATCTTGGCCGTTACACGTTACAAGGTTGAATTGGTTTGTTCTGCGATGAGCCTTCCTGATCAAATCGATGTTGATTTGACGGGTAAAGAGTTTGGTGACAGCGTTAAAATCAGCGATGCGATTTTACCTGAGGGCACAACGCCGGTTATCGATGACCGCGACTTTACCATTGCCAATATCTATGAGCCTAAAACGATTGAGGAAGAGGAAGCTGAAGAAGCTGCTCTTGCTGCTGAGGGCGAAGAAGGTGCTGAGGGCGAAGAAGGTGCCGATGGCGAAGCTGCTGAAGGTGATGCTGCCGAAGGTGGTGAAGAGAAGAAGGCCGAAGGCGGCGACGAATAAGTCGCCCCTTCCGTTTGATCTCTGTTTTCCTGGCTTCAAGCGCTCTTTAAATCAAATCACTCTGAAACGATAGGGGATGAGCCCATGTGGCTGTTCGTAGGCCTCGGCAATCCGGGTGCGCAATACGCGCATCATCGCCATAACGTTGGCTTTATGGTGCTGGAACTCATGGCTGATGCGCATGGCTTTCCTCCGTTTCAGAAAAAATTTCAGGGATTAAAGTCCGAAAACATGATGGGTGAAGACAAGGCGTTGTTGCTGTTGCCTCAGACCTTTATGAATGAGTCTGGCCGCAGCGTTACCGAAGCCTGTAAATTCTACAAAATCTCGCCGGACCGCGTTATCGTATTTCATGATGAGCTGGATTTAGCGCCGGGCGAAGTCCGTTTGAAAAAAGGCGGCGGCACGGCTGGCCATAATGGCTTGAAATCCATTCAGGCCCATTTGGGAACGCCGGATTTCTGGCGGGTGCGCATCGGTATTGGTCATCCCGGACAAAAACATCTTGTATCCAGCTATGTTTTAAGCAATTTTGCCAAATCAGAGGAAGAATGGGCGTTAAATGTTATAGAAACGCTGGCCGATAACGCCGCGCTTGTTATGACCGACGGCCCAGAAGCTTATGAGAAAAAAATAAAGGAAAAACTATAATGGGATTTAATTGTGGAATTGTCGGATTGCCCAATGTCGGTAAATCAACGTTGTTCAATGCTTTAACCGCCACAGCAGCGGCGCAGGCGGCGAATTTTCCATTTTGCACGATTGAGCCCAATGTCGGGCGTGTATCCGTGCCTGATCCTCGGCTACATCAGATCTCAAGCATTGCCGGGTCCGCCGCAACCCTGCCGGCGCAGCTTGAATTTGTCGATATTGCGGGGCTCGTAAAGGGCGCGAGCAAGGGCGAGGGGCTGGGCAACCAGTTTTTGGCCAAT
>CAYGQP010000145.1:0-5134 GCA_964352115.1 uncultured Micavibrio sp.
TGTACCTAAAACCCCGCACGCCACAGAACATCGTAATCGGAGGTGCCGCAGGCGCCCTTCCCCCACTCATTGGGTGGACGTGTATCTCGCCTGAGTTTCATCTTCTGCCCATTCTAATGTTTAGTATTATATTTTTATGGACACCCCCGCATTTTTGGGCGTTGTCGTTGTTTGCTAATGAGGACTATAAACGCGCAAATGTCCCGATGCTGCCCGTTGTTGCCGGAGAGCGCCACACGAAAATTCAAATGCTGGTTTATACCCTAATCTTGCTGCCACTCAGTATTTCTCCTTGGTTTTTAGGCTTTGAATCTGGGGTATATGCAGCCGTGGCCGCCATATTAAGTGGCGTTTTCGTTCTGTCAGCTATCCGCGTCATGGCATCGGATGATCTGCGTTATGCGCGTATTATGTTTGGATATTCTGTCTTTTATTTATTTGCCATATTTTTGGCCATCATGATGATTTAAGGAGGAGCAATATGCCCCGTAGCGAACTGCATAAAAAACAATTTAAGAAAAACATGGCTGTATTATTGATCATTGCGTCCTTGGTTGTAATTTTGGGCGCGGTAACCTATATCAAAATGTCGGCCCTTTAAGCCCGTCGTTGAAACGTCGTTTTCTCTTTGGCGTTTTTCATGTATAATTAAAGCTCAAAATCGTTCTTTGTTCCAAAGAAAGCCTTCCACATGAGACACATCCAATACGTATTCCTCACCGCGATATTTACTTTTGGCTTTATACTTAGCCCATCAGCGCATGCTGAGGAAATAGATGTCGATAGTCTGATCATTGGTTGCGGCGTTCCACAATCGGTGTCCGTACGCACCAATCCCGGCATACCTGTCTGCGACATATACACGCGCCAGCTCGCCTATCGTGTTGAGCGCTTAAAGCTTCGTGATCAATTAAATGAGCGCCAGAAAAATTTCGCTGCGCCGAGCATTGAGGCCTATAACCGCTACGTCCAGATGCTGGTTGAGCTGAACGAAGAGCGTTCCGAGAAGGAAAATGAAGATAAAAAAGATAAAAAAGATAAAAGCGATGATTCTATGTCTTCTTCGGATGAACCTAAGACGGATCAAGAGGTCGCTGACGCGGAAATGAGCGATAAAAAAGCCACAGAATAAATAGATCTTTCTCTAGAAACTCTCCAATAAAATGATATATCTACTGCCATGACAGAGAACCCTCATCATGATGAAATCGTACGCAAAAATGCATTAACAGGCCTGATTGTTCTGGGGGCCGTGATTTTCATGATTGGCTTATCCTTCGCGGCCGTACCCTTGTATGACGCATTTTGCCGAATAACCGGTTTTGGTGGAACAACACAAATCGCCAGTGCTTTGCCTGATGTCGTTCTGGATAGAACAGTCACAGTGCAATTTGACGCGCAAACCGATCGTAACCTGATGTGGAGTTTTAAGCCTGAGCAACGTGAAGTTGAAGTGCATCTTGGGCAGCGGGGCCTAACGGCCTATCATGCCGTTAACAAGGCGGACTACCCCACTGGCGGCACAGCGCTTTTTAACGTAACTCCCCTGAAGGTCGGCAAATACTTTCACAAGATTCAGTGCTTTTGCTTTGATGAACAGATTTTGAGCGCCAATCAGGATGTTTCAATGCCGGTTGTTTTCTTTATTGATCCGGCTATGGACGATGATCCGGCTATGGACGATGTCACAAACATCACACTTTCATATACTTTTTACGCCGCGGACTCAAAGACGCTTGATGATGCGCTTGAGGCGTTTTACAATAGTGAAGATTTAAATAAGCCTCAAACTCAATAAGGCATAAACCAAGACGCAAAATGCGGCTCCAAAAAGAAAAACAAGGACTTTAAAATGGCTGAGAATATCGAATACACCACGACGGGTAAGCCGCATCCCTATCATATTGTTCGCCCCAGCATATGGCCGCTGGTTGGCTCTTTGGTTGCTGGATTGTTCTGTATGGGCTTAGTCCTATACATGCATGACGTAAAATTCGATAATTTTAACCCTGGTATTAAGGGCGCGGCGGCAGGCTTTATCGGAATTCTTCTTGTCATGTTTTTCTGGTGGAAGGATGTAATTTTCGAAACCGTCACCGAAAAAGTGCATAATCCAATCACGGAAATCAGCATGCGCTATGGCATGGCGTTGTTTATCGCATCTGAGGTCATGTTTTTCTTCGCGTTTTTCTGGGCATATTTCAATGCATCCATTTTCCCGACAGAGGCCATAGGCTTTAAATGGCCACCAGACAGCATTGAGACGCTTGATCCGTTTGATCTGCCATTCATGATGACGATGATCTTGTTATTATCAGGCTGTACGGTTACATGGGCGCATCATGCTGTACTGGAAAATAAACAAGATGAACTTGTGAAAGCTCTGGGACTGACTGTGTTTTTGGGCGTCTTTTTTATGGGCTTTCAGGTCTATGAATACACGCATGTAACCTTCGGGTTTACCGATGGGATATACGCATCAACATTTTACATGGCGACGGGCTTTCACGGCTTCCATGTTTTCATTGGTACCGTATTCCTTGCGGTGTGCTGGATTAGAGCCATGAAAGGACATTTCACAGCAGAAAAGCATTTCGGATTCGAGGCAGCAGCCTGGTATTGGCACTTCGTTGACGTTGTCTGGTTGTTCCTCTTTATCGCAATTTACTGGTGGGGTGGGTCAGTCGGCGTGGACCTCAGTGAAACGATGGCTTCCACCGCAGCAGCGCCTGCGTCCTAAGGCTTGATCATGAGCTCCGTTTGGCCAGATTCATCGCTTATAAAACTGGCTTGGAATTGCAAATGCCCCAAATGCGGGAAAGGTGATTTATACGCCTCTTGGTTTGATCTTTCTGTGATCGATAAATGCAGCGTATGTAATCTTGATCTGAGCAAGAATGACAGCGCCGATGGTCCGGCTGTATTCCTGATCTTTATTCTTGGCTTTACGATTGTGCCCATTGCCATCTTATTTGATTTCATCTTCGATATCCCCTTATGGGTCCATGGAGTGATATGGACCATATTGATGCTGGGTATCACTGTGGGCTCCCTTAGACCTTTAAAAGCCTACATTATTGCCCTTCAGTACAAGCATAGACCCCGAGATCTGGGTGAAGATAACGGAAGTGCATCGTGAACAAACCCTTTCATATGCTGCCACTTATTCTCACTCTCATCGGGATTATAATCTTGTGCGCCCTGGGAACATGGCAGCTTCAGCGTCTAGCGTGGAAGACGAACATTCTGGACAGCATCGATGCGCAATATGATTCGCGCGCTCAAGAAGACCTGCTTATTGAACCCAGCGTCCTAGAGAGCAATTTTGATTTCAAAAGAGCACTTCTGGTTGGAAAATGGGTGTATGAAAATCAAATTCAACTTGGCCCCAGAACGCATGATGGACAAATCGGATATTTTATAATTACTCCGTTTGATTTAATCGATGGCGGGATCTTGATTGTTAACCGTGGCTGGGTTCCATTGGATTGGCCTATCGAACAAGATTCCGCCCAAATGAATAATGCCGCCTTTATAACTGGACTTATTAAGCGCCCGCCAAGGCCAAATATGTTTACGGCGAAAAACAGCCCTGAAAAAAACCAATGGGTTCATTTAGATGTGAAGGACATTCAAAACGCATTTACGCTTGAATCGCCCGTATATGACTATGTCATGCTGCTTGAATCTGAATTGCCCGATGAAAATACTAATCCCTGGCCCAAGCCTATCGCAAAGGCCTCAAAGCCCAGATTAAACAATAACCATCTGCAATATGCGTTATTCTGGTTTACCATGGCAGGGATATTAGCCGTGATATACGTTTTACGTTTCCACGTTAAACCACGTAAAAATTAAGCATTAATATAATTTTGTTTAGCGAATTTGGCTTTGGCTGTCGCCCATTGCGTATTTCATATCACCCGATAGAGATACGTATTGCTGATGAATTCCATTCATAAAGTTTTGGAAGCGCTCAAGCTTCTTCCCTTTGAGAATTTCACCTGTCGGAAGGTCAACGCGGCGGGGATTGATCTGCTGGCCGTCTTTAAGGACTTCATAATGCAAATGCGGGCCGGTTGAGCGCCCTGTAGTCCCGACATAGCCGATGATGTCTCCTTGCTCAACGGTTTTGCCTTTTTTCATGCCTTTGGCAAACTTGTGCATGTGGGCATAGGCTGTTTTGATAGAGCCGTTGTGGCGAATACGCACATAATTACCGTAAGCGCCCTTGCGGCCAACGTAATCAAGAACGCCGTCCCCGGCAGCGTAAATTGGTGTGCCGGTGGGGGCTGCGAAATCAACACCCTTATGCATTTTATTGTACCCAAGAACTGGGTGCCTGCGCATCCCAAATCCGGATGAAATGCGAGCACCGTCAACGGGTGTGGTCATCAATGTTTTGCGAATGCTGCGACCGTTTGGTTCAAAATAATCAACGCGTCCGTCTTCCATCTCATACCGATAAATTGGCATTTCCTTGCCGCGTACTTTGAGGTTGGCATAAAGGATTTCACCGTGTTTGACGAACTCACCATCTTCGGTTTCGGTTGTGTTGTAGAGAACTTCAATTTCATCGCCCTGACGAATATCGCGTTGGAAATCAACATCCCATGAATAAATGCGAATCACTTCAGCAATAACTTGAGAGGGAATTCCTGCGCGCGCAGCAGAGCCGTATAGAGATGTCTTGATTTCTGTTTTACCAGCGTAAGGGCGCTCAACAAGAGGTTTTTCAATGATCTCGGATTTAAAGCCCTTATCGGCTTTGGAAACTTTAACTTCTTTCTGCGGATCAATCTTCATGACCAGTTGAGAGAACCCGCGCTTTTGCTCGCCTTTTTCGGGGGAGTAGCTGACCATGAGTTTTTGTCCGGGGCGCACTTTGCGAAGATCGTAGTGTTTGCCGATGGCTTTCACAACCTGATAAGCCTCAGCGCCCTGAATGCCAGCATCATTCAAAATACCTGCGACGGTGTCACCTTGGCCGATTTTTAATTCTTTTTGCAAGGGCTCTGGTGATTTCTTTAAAATTTTAGTCGCCTGGCGAATTCCATCTGAAACTTTACTTTGTAAAACCTCTGTAACGGGTGTTTCCAGGATCTTTGGCGCCTGAAGCTCTTCAATGTCTGGC
>CAYGQP010000146.1:0-5085 GCA_964352115.1 uncultured Micavibrio sp.
GCGGACTATCTAAAGGCCCTGAATGGGGACTGCGAGGTTCTGAGTTTCCCGGAGCACATCGACGAAAGTAGCGCAAATACGCTTGATCATCTGGATTTTCAGATCATCATTGATGGTACAGACAACTTTGAGGCGAAGATCCTGCTCAATGATCTGAGTATTCAGCACAAGGTGCCCTTCATAACCGCCAGCGTGTTTCGTGGACAGGTAATGGCCGGGGTATTTTTTGGCGCAGATGCTAAAAGCCCTTGTTACCGTTGCCTGTTCCCCGATTTACCCGATGATGCGCAAAATTGCAGCGAGGCGGGGTTGCTTGGGCCTGTAGCCGGAATAGGCGGATTATTGATGGCGCAAATGACCATTCAATCGATCATCTGGCCGGAGCAAAAAATCGCGCCCGGTCATGTTGTGACGTTAGATCTTGAAACATATCGCATGACACGTTTAAAACAACACAAGCGCCATGATTGTGCGCATTGCAAAGACGGAGATGTAAAACCGATGACCAGACCACCTCAAAACCGGGAGCCCATTCCTCTCCTTACACCTTCTGAGCTTAAAGGTCAGGACTATGTGCTTATTGATGTGCGCAGCGATGACGAGGTCGCGGCAAGCCCCCGCGCTGGTGCGCTTCATATTGAGCTGCAAACGCTTCCCTCTCGCCTTGATGAATTACCGCAGGGCAAGCGCATCGCCTTTGCCTGTGCTGCCAATGTTCGGAGCCGCATGGCCGCCGAAATCGCCCGCGATATGGGGTTTGATGATGTATGTGTTTATGACGTGTTAGCGAGCTAAACTCGCTAAGCCGCTTAAGCCGCTTTCTTCGTCTTTGCTTCGGGCTCTGGCCATAATTCACTCATCGGCACGGACCGGCCATTAGCCTGAACAATCCGGACATGCTTACGCTTTAAAAGGCGTGGCTCCCTTACGCCACAAGAATGCGCGATTACCTCAACTTCATGAACGATGCTCTGCTGATATGCGGCGACCTTGACGAATTTATCCTCTGGGTTAAGGCCAGCCTGTAATCTGGGATTGTGGGTGGTCACACCCGTTGGGCATGTGTTTTTATTGCATTTCATAGCCTGAATGCAGCCCAGAGAAAACATAAAGCCCCGCGCCGAATTCACAAAATCCGCGCCAGCACAAATCGCCCACGCGACATCAGCGGGCGTGATAAGCTTGCCTGAAGCAATGATACGAATGCGATCCTTGAGACCATACTCATAGAGTGTATCGGCCAAAATCGGCAATGATTCCTTGAGCTGCAGACCGACATTATCCATGAGCGGCATGGGCGCCGCTCCTGTTCCACCATCACCCCCATCCACGGTGAAAAAGTCGGGCGCGCTATCGATCCCCCGTGCATGAATTTCCTCGCACAGCATCTCAAGCCACCCCTTACCGCTGACCACGGATTTCAAACCCACTGGCTTGCCCGTAACCGTACGCACATGGTCAATGAAGTCCAGAAGCTCTCCCACATTGTCGATTTCAGGATGGCGATTAGGAGAAATCGAATCCTCGCCCTCCGGGATGCCACGAATGGCCGCAATTTCAGCTGTCACTTTCTCTGCGGGCAAAATTCCACCCTTACCGGGCTTTGCGCCCTGGGACAACTTGACTTCAAACATGCGCACCTGTTCATGCGCGGCAACCTCCCGGAGTTTGTCATCACAAAGATCGCCCTTTTCATTGCGCACGCCGTATTTTGCGGTGCCGATTTGCATGACGATATCAGCGCCGCCCTCAAGATGATATGGCGACAAGCCGCCCTCGCCCGTATTCATCCAACAATTTGCCAGTTTGGCACCCTTTGATAATGCCCTTACCGCCGGTGTTGATAATGCGCCATAGCTCATGCCTGAAATATTAAAAATCGAGGGGGCATAATACGGTTTTTTAGCGTACGGACCAATCTGCAAAGGTATTGTGCAGGCTGTATCCTCGTCTAATGTCGGGAACGGGCAGTTCACGAATATATATGTGCCGGCCGGATTGAGACTTTTGGTTGACCCAAAAGCACGCGTGTTATCCTTGCCCTTGGATGAGCTGTAGACCCACTCGCGCTCTGCGCGGTTGAACGGCATTTCCTCGCGGTCCATCGCGAAGAAGTATTGACGAAAGAATTCCCCTAGCGTGCTGAATAAATAACGGAAACGGCCTACGACGGGGTAATTTCGCCTAACGGCGTCCTTGGTTTGTGCAACGTCTATGATAAACATCACGACGACTGCGAAAGCTGCAACCCCCATGAAAAAAATGAATAACATCGCGAGAAATCCAAGACCGCTCGCAACCCAATCAGGCAGAAAAGTCATGCTCAATCATCCTTAATATTATTATTGTCTTAGGCTTTGTTCGCCTGTTCCGGCTGAATCGTTTCAGCAATTCGTTTATCTGCGGCTTCTTTCTCCGCGATCAACGTTTCATCCCACATTTTTTCCTGTTGTGAATATTTGCGGAAATCGCGTGGAGAAATAAACGTGCTGGCATACATAAAGGGCGTGTCAAGAACAGCCACAAAAATACGTATGCCGTACGATGCAAACGCGAGCCCAATCCAGTCTTCCCCCGTCCCGAAAAACGCCAGGAATGCAAATAGGAAGCTTGCAAAGATTTGAGAGACCATAGTCGATGCGTTGTTTCTGATCCACAAATGCTGACCTTCGGTTTTTTCACGAATTTTCTGATACAGCCAAATATCAAAGCTTTGCGATATCGCAAATGCAACAAGCCCCGCCAGCAGAATACGTACCGGGTAGCTAAACACAGAATCCAGCGCGGCGGCGAAGGCTTCAGATTGCGGATAAGTTGTTGCGAGCAACGTAAGTTGCATCAAAACCTGGAACAACAACATAGAAAGGACACCATATCGCACAGCAGCATATCCTGCGCGCGTCCCATATCGTTCTGTCAAAATATCAGTGCTGAAGAAGATGATTCCGTAAAAGATGGCCCCAAATGTCACAGGCAGACCAAAGACCTCGATCATCTTATGCTCTGTCACGCCTATGTACAGTGTGAAAATAACAATCACCGTATACAAAAATGCTCGGCCAAAATAAGAGGCTATGAGCGCCAAGCCAAGACCGCCAAAGAGGAAAATAAAAAACAGGAATTCATTCATCATGTAATTACTTAACCTGATCAGCGGTTTGTTTCAATCAAAACTCTTATAGAAGGGCCAAAAGACCTGAAAAATTTTTACCTACTATCGCTCACGCTTTAGAGACATTTCAAAGAAATGATAAAGGCTCTAGAGATTAAGCCGCTTCTTGAAGAGAAGGCTTTTCAGACTTATCAGATGTTTTGTTTTTAGGGGTATTCAGCAAATTTACTTTTTTCTCTGACGGAGACGTTTTTGATGAATTTCCGCAGTCTTTTCTCTTTATCTCATCAGGGATGAAAAAAACGCCACCTGATGTCATGCTACATGCTCTCATTAGTTCTCTCCAGCTTTGAATATGCTGGGTATATATATACATATTTTAGGAGAGTTTGTACAAAACTTTCTATGCTGCACCTGCAAAAGACCATATATTACAAAAAGATATGATGCATAAGGCCGTATGCATCAAAACTGATTGGCCTTGATCGCATCAACAATTGCTTCAATTTGCGGACGGTCTTTATACCCCTCCTCTGCCAAAACGGCCTGGACAAAACCATCAGAATTCACGACATAAACCGTGGGGTGAGGAATACCATAGTAAGGGCTATCATCTGCAATATCTTCGTTCAAAATGCCAAACTGTTTGATCAACTCTGACCCTTCGTCAGACAGCATTGTATAGGGATAGGAGTATTTCTTCGAAAAAGCCTTTAGTTTATCAGGGCTATCGTAGCTAATACTGATAATGCTGAACCCATATTTCGTGATCTCCTCGCCTCTTTCAGACAAGTCAAGAAGCTGCGCCTGACAAAAGGGGCACCAATCTGCTGAGCGAACAAAAACAATAACTGCGCCTTGTTTCCCCACCAAAGTTTCAAATGTTTGCTCCACCCCATTTTGATCAATAGCCTTGATAGAGGCTGGCAAGGGATCACCGATACCAGTTTTTGCGTGCGCAATCCCGAAAAACATGACGAACAAGGTTAAGACAATTGCGGCAGGACGATAAGCACAGTTGCGCATAAGAAGATCTCCATAAATGTGAATGAGGTTTAAACGTATGAATGAATCCCCAACTTGTCAATCAATTGGCCCCAATTTTGCAAAGTGATACGTAATACATAGTCATAGAGGAACCGCCATGAAAAGAACATTCCACAGATTTAAAAATCTATACTACCCCTTCATTTTCTTGGGGTTAACCGCTTGTGCCAGTCACAACCCCTATAATCCGCATGCCGCGCATGACCTGTATTTTTGTGATCATTCGCGTCAAATCATTATCTCTTTGGCAGATCAGGGTGAGCGCACCGCTATTAGCTTTAATGGAGAACACATGAGCCTGGAGCGCATAGGCGATGGTATTTTTAGCAACTCTGTCTACACTTTGTATGTTGATGACGACAAAGCAACTTTAGAACGTGAAGGTGTACCCTTTTTAAGCGGTTGCCGCACTCAACAGTAAGTCAAAACATATACATCTAGACAAATTTTAGATCACCGCCCATAGTAGTTCATGTCATGCCTGATTCCGATGTCCTAGAGAGAAAAACATTTGCAGCCGGTGAAAAAATCATCACCGCGCGCGAGAAGCATTACTGCGCTTACCGCGTTCAAAATGGCGAAGTGCGCTCCTATATTGCCCAAGAACTGAGCGATGGCCTTGATGTCCGGCTATACGGACCGGGTGATATTTTTGGTGAATGCAATCTTTTGGACGAAGATTCAAACATCGTGACCTATGAAGCCGTTGTTGATTGCACATTGATCGTGATTGACCGTAATGCCTTCAAAAAATCCCTCGGCGGGACAGATTACCTTGTCCAAAGCACCATGAATGGACTTCTGCAGAAGCTTTATGAGCTTGAGCAGGAGAAAATTGAAGAGATGCTTGATGAAAAAAAGGTTGACAACATGGCCTACGAGATTGTGATGCATCTTCTCAGGGACATGGCGGGTGAACGCCGTGA
>CAYGQP010000147.1:0-5053 GCA_964352115.1 uncultured Micavibrio sp.
CCCCATAAACAAGGCAAAACCAACGGAAAGATAAATCAAAACATCCCAAGTAAGCTCAAGGTTATTCACGACGCGCGTAAATTTCTCCAGCTCTTCCGGATCGGTTGGCGGGTTATCACGGAACCAGCCCAGAACCGTTCCCTTCCCTGCCCAAAGCGATGAAACAATCGAAAACACATCAAACCCGAGCCACCCCATCGTACCCATAATGGCGCGGGCGTTCTTTTTCTTTTGTGTAATGGCATGAATGGCATGCGGAATACCCTCAACTAAACGGTTTGCACGCTCGCTACCCGCCAAAATTGCAATGGTTCCATGATCAAAAATATTAAGCGCCTTCAGTGCATCAATGACACCAAGTCCCCTGGCCAGAGCTTCACGAGCCGGAGCCAAAATATTCTGACGACGCGGGTTCGTCTCGGCCTGAATAATTTTCCAAAACGCAACACCCGGAGATGACGCCGTTGAACGGAACTGAATACCGCGAAGAAGCTGAACCTGCCACCATGTTGAGCGAGCCAGCAAACGCTCAATTGGCGATCTTGAGTGCGGGCGAATATTTAAAACATAACCACCTTTTTTCATGACTGCGTCACGAACATCATCCACAGAAGGCAGATAAAAAGATTCCGTAACCTTTTTTGGCCCGGACGTTGTTTCGTACGCTATTTCAGCAACCCATTGCTGCATGTGATAAGCCCTTACCCTATACCCTCAGTACCCGTGATAACATTTTCAACGCTACTCCCCGAGATAAGAGATCGCAGCCTTTGGATCGACAAGGCCGCTAATTACCAGATCAACTAACCCTTCTCGCCGTGTATGAACAGACACGCCATCCTGATGAATGACGTTATTGACGTTTGTAATCAAAGCCTCATAAATTTCATTACGCTCAGACGGGCTAAGCCCAATCATTAAGGCGTCCAAAAGCAATGTTCGGCCGGAAATCCCTGTCCTGTTACACAAATCACAACCACTGGTGTTATGTCGCCTAACTTTAGTGTCGGCCGAAATCGTCAACTCTTCCAGCTCTTCCGTTGTCATGATGTCGCCTGCAACAGCCTTGTGCGCACACCCCTGACAAAGCGTTCTTACGAGTCGTTGGTTCAAAATGGCCCGCACCTGCTGCGCAAGCGTATACGTCGAAGATCTCTCGCGCTCATGCGGCATCAAAGACCTCAAGCGTTCAAATGTTTGTAGCGCGGTATCGGCGTGGATTGTTGAAATCACCGTGTGGCCGGATTCAGCAGCGCGAAGCGACGTTTCAACTGTGTCTGCGTCCCGCATCTCCCCAATTACAATATAATCAGGATCGTGACGCATTGCAGCCCGAATCAAATCAGCAAATGACCCGCCATCCATGCCCGGCCTAACTTGCCATTGCGTGGCATAGCGCAGTTCGTATTCAATCGGATCTTCAATCGTCAAAACATGACGACGACGTCGATCAATCTGCTGCACACAAGCGTACATTGTTGTCGTTTTACCAGATCCCGTAGGACCAGAGAGCAAAATAAGTCCTCCACCACCCTTAATCTCGGGAGACAGCAATCGCGCAAGACTATCGCCAACATCTTCATGACGACGGAACAATTCGTCAAACCCCTTAAGGGATGCGCGGTCCAAAAGACGAAGCGTCAGCTTTTCACCATCCTGAGCCTGAGGTCCCGCGGCGACACGAACATCAATCGAGCGACCTTGCCACATAAAGCCAAACCGGCCATCCTTTGGTGTGGTTCTGTCACCAAAGTTCAGGCCCGCATCACGTTTCAGGAGTGTTGTTAAACGAGCCATCGCATCCGGCGGCAACAAATGCATAGGTATCAAATCACCATCAATACGGTACTTAATCCAGTTCGGAGATTCTGCATTATTATCCTGAAGTAAATGAATATCAGACGCCCGCATCTGCAGCGCTTCGGCCAACATATCACGTTGAAACTGGTTCAGAAGAAGACCGTTATCACTGTCTGCCAACCACAAGGACAATGTCTTTTCACATCGATCCGCAGAGAGATCATGCACCGAACGCAACGTATCAATAAGCTCCTTGCGATCCCAAACCTCAACCTCAATGCGTTCCGCATGAAATCCACTTCGATTGGCCGTCGATAATAAGGATTCAATTTGACGATCATTCAAATCATGAAGCGGGGCAATTCGAAAAACACCATCGCGCAAACCGATAAGGTGAATACTGAGCGGCAACCACGACTGCACTGGCAAGACCGCACGAAGCTGATCGCCTGTGGCGCGTTCCTTAATCCCCTCCTCATCCTGATCAGAGGGCAGGACCGCTCCGGCCAGATCAAGCAGCTGTTCTGTAGAACGCGCAATTCCTTGCTCAAGCATCAGTGCGCGCTCACGCTGCACCATATCCAGATAACGCTCACGGCCCTCGCTGGATCGTTGTTTTTCTATAGTTTGCTCTGAATGTTGTTTCGTCGTTTCATCAGACATAAAACTTAACCACCTGTATCGTCTGAAGCATCTTCAGTATCGGAAGACAAGCTTCCACCACCAACTGAGCTTCTTCCACTATCTGATGATGCATTAACACGGTTAATAGAAGATAAAGATCGATCAAAAAGCAGCAATACGCGCTGTTTCTGGAAAACAAACTCAATACCATCCCGCTGGATTAAGGGGAACCATGGCACACCGCCAATGACGATTTCTTCATTGTCAAACACAAGACGTGACCCACCGGGTCCGTTTACAATCGCCCGCGTTGGAGAAAATGATGTGATTTTATACCCATCCAGCACACTCGCCGCATTGGGAACAGAAGGCGTATAGGACGCCGATTCAAGCCTAGCCTTATTCTGCTGAGCGGCACGCTGCTGCTGCTGTTCGATTGATTGCTCACCATTATTCTGAGACTGAGTGTCAGAGAAGTCTCTGGGCGGCAAGGCCTGAAGAACGCGCTGACCATCCCCCGATAAAACGATTGCTTTTTGGTCCTGCGAAACCGTTCCCGTTGCTGCACCACGAATGGGCAAAACCAAAACGCCACGCGCACCATCGTGTAAAATCTGAACCGCGTCAAACAATGTGCCAACACGTGTTGGGGACCATGAAATTGTCAAAGGACATGCCTCAATAGGATCCAGAACCTGCCCCTCCTGACAGCCCTCTTCTTTATAATTCAGGCCATTATCGGACCCTGAAATTTTAATCTCATTGATGGTTAAAGGCTTGTCACCCGAATTCACGAGTGTCACCGTTATGGTGGATGCCGTCTCAACGTCGGATCCGAATTCCAGCTCGGACAAGGATGCAACCAAAAGTCCGCGTCCCGGAACAGCCTTAGGAAATAATTCAGCCGCCTCAACCGCATCAGGGTCATACTCCCCCTCAAGTGGAATGCTCGAAAGCCCTGTTGGGCCAGAGTGTTTGACCACCAAAACACCGGAAGAACGCCCGGCAACCTGCGGCGACCAGCTTACAATAGCAATACATGCCTCACCGGCCTCTAACTTTTCACACTCGACCTTTAATGCATAACCGGACTGATCGCTGGAATCGATGTAAATATCCGTAATATCAATAGGGTTCGATGTAATATTTCGCAATATAACCGGCTTAACCAGCGTTTGGTTATCCTCCAACGTCTCGAAATCAAGAGACTCTGGAATGGCTTCAACATCACTGCTCAAATTATCAGACGTCTCGCCAGATGACTCGACAGAACCTGACAAAGTCGCACTCACCAATCGTGTTCGGCCTGTATGAGACATCAACATTTCAACGCGCCACGCACCGGACTGCAATCCCTTTACGGACAAGGCAATCGCACACTCCGCGCCCGCCGCAAGCGGCTCTTCCTCACACTGGTTCAGCGCAACATTCGCAGACACCGTGGATGATGGATAAAGACGAATTAAACCCGTCTGAACAGGCTGAGCCCCCTCATTACGAAACCGCACCACCACTTGCGCAGTCGCACCAATGGGCACAGTACCGCCATCAACAGATGGCTCAACAGGCACCAGCCCGCCGTTTCCATTAGTAGTTTGGCGTGAACCCGGATCATCAAAACCTGCGTATTGCGCCCATGCGCCATCTGTCTGGAAGACCAAAAGCGCAAAAGACAATACGATTACAACAAAACGTACTTTCATGTGATTTTTTCTATAGAACCCTTGCCAGAATTGGCGTTACAATTTTAATTGTATCACGAAATATCGAATCGTAACACCCAAAAACCTTCTGCAGAGGTTTTTTTGTCAAGCTTACGTTTACAAGAAAACAAATACCTGTAGATAAATACCCAAACACATTACAGGCCGGGGTTTAACATATCCGTCGTAATCGTTCCTGCCGGAAACAGATTTTCCTCCGTCGCCGGCAAGCCCGGCAGCACCGCAGAATTCTGAGTATTCAACGGACTACTTGGCGGTAAAGAGGGGTTAAGCACTGAGCTAAAGGTCGAATTTGCGATATTTCTGGGGTTTTCAGAGGTGTAAACCACAACGCGAGGCTTCATCATTATAACCAGCTCAGAGTTCGAAACAATCGCCGAACGACTAGACGGGAAAAACGGCGCAGAAAATCCAGGCCCATCCTCACTGAAATTATCGTTCTCAGTCACCAGCCCTGCGATCAAAAGGGAGTCACCGGGGCGAATACGTGTTTGGGTACTCAATTCAGTTTCTGATGTCACTGGCAGCTGCAAACTTGTGCCAGTGCCCGGCTGCCCATTCCCGCCAATAACCGAAAACTCATCGAATTCCTGAAATTCCTGAAGCGACAACTCAACCGTCCCATAAACCGTTGCGTTATCCCAGGAACTTTGAATGGTCAAAGTAAAGCCTGTATCAACAGAATCCGTCTCCGTTGACACCGTCACCTCACCGTCATCAACAGATTGAGAAAGCGAGGATACATAGTTTATCGTATCGGCAACACGCAATGTCGCCGTACCGCCGGAAAGCATCGTGACCTGAGGCTGGGAAACGGTTTTCACCGCCCCGAATGTTGAAATAAACTGAAATACATCATCCGTGCCAAAGTTAAAATTGCCCTTCGTCGGCAAACCAATACTAAT
>CAYGQP010000148.1:0-5042 GCA_964352115.1 uncultured Micavibrio sp.
GGATTGGGCAGATATTAAACGCGGCCTTGAGGTCTCCCAAGTTCTTGGTCGTGTAGATCTCGGTCAAACACTAATCATAAAAAAAAATATTGTATTAGGCGTCGAGGCCGCGGAGGGCACAGATGACCTGATAAGGCGAACAAGACACTTGCAACGCAAAGGGCGAAAGCCTGTTCTGGTAAAAACATGCAAACCTGGTCAGGACAGGGATTTTGATCTCCCGACGATTGGTCCTCAAACGGTGAGGCTAGCGATTGAAAATAGCCTTGGCGGTATCGCAGCGCACGCCGGCCAAAGTTTGATGATTGACCCTGAAGAGGTTGCGCAAATCGCAGATCAGCATAAGATATACGTGATCGGGATCGATCCCGAACATGACCAATAGGCCTAAAACTCTATGACCAAGAAAATATTTTTTGTTGTCGGTGAACCCTCTGGCGATGCCCTGGGGGCGCAGCTTATTCAATCCCTTCAGGCACAAAGCACAGAGCCGCTGGCCTTTAGCGGTGTTGGCGGCCCTTTGATGGAGGCCACGGGCGTATTCAAAAGCCAATTGCCGATGGACGAACTGTGCGTCATGGGAATTTGGGAAGTTCTAGCGCAACTATCCCGCTTGAAAAAGCTTATCGCAGGAATTGCGGAGGAGATTGAAGATCAAGACGTAGATTTGCTTGTGACGATTGATCTTCCTGATTTTAATTTTCATCTGGGGCAATTATTGAAGGAGCGTAAATTTTCCAAAGCACGACATGTGCACTATGTGGCACCTAGTGTTTGGGCATGGCGACCCGGACGCGCGCCAAAAATCGCCAGCTTTTTGGACGGTTTGCTTTGTCTGTTTCCGTTCGAACCTCAATATTTTGCGCCCCATGGTTTGAAATCATTATACGCCGGACATCCAATGACGCGGACATTTAAACCCGATGTTGATGTCGCAGGTTTTAAGGCAAAGTATCAAATCCCTGAGGGCGTCCCCACACTTGGTGTTTTTTTTGGTAGCCGCGTTTCTGAACTGAAAGTCCATGGACCGATCATTAAGGAAACAATTCAAATTCTTCGTGAGCAGTATAAAAATCTTCATCTCATAGTCCCGACGCTGCCGCAACTTGAGTATCAGGTTTTGCATCTCCTGAGCGAAATCGGATGCCCAAGCTATGTCATCAATAAACAAGAAAGCAAATGGCAAGCCTTCGCTGCTTGCGATGCTGCGGTGGCTGTGTCGGGAACGGTTGGTCTGGAGCTCGCCTATGCGGGTGTGCCGCATGTTATTTGTTACAAAACACATCCCGTAACCGCTGGGCTGCTTAAGATTCTTGTCAAAGTAAAGTATGCGCATCTCGCGAACATCATGCTGAACAAGGAAGTGGTGCCGGAATTTCTTCAGGGAAAATGTATATCACTCCCGATCGCCAAAGGCATTTTTAGGCTGATGAAATCTGAAAAGGCGGCAAAGAAACAGAAACAGGAATTGTCGGAACTTCATGAACTCATGGCGCTTGATGGTGGTCTTAGTCCAGGCATGAAGGCCGCGCAGTTTGTACTTGAGCTCTTGCATATGCCGCCCAGAGAGACAATTAAAAAGCCAAAGCCCTCAGCTCAAGCGCCGCAAAAAGTGGTCAATAAAACCGCCCCTGTTGGGACTTCAGATCTTCAGGATGGCCAATCCGATACTCCAAAAAAAGAGATGCACCCAACCGCGGCGTCACTTATGAAAAAAATTAATCATGCAAAGACTTCAAGCTCTGCCCTGGCTAAAATCATTGATCCCATTATTGAAAAATACGCGGCTTATCAAGCAAAGAAATCTCAGGGGCAAAATACGCCGCCTGAGACATAATCTTCAATTTTTTAAATCTATTTGCGATCCTTTAAAGCGACAAAGTCACGTTTGGCCGGACCTGTGTATAGCTGGCGAGGGCGACCGATGCGTAATGAAGGCTCCTCGATCATTTCCTTCCATTGTGAAACCCAGCCGACTGTTCTGGCCACGGCAAATAGAACCGTAAACATAGAGGTTGGGAAGCCCATGGCCTTCAAAATAATGCCGGAATAAAAATCAACATTCGTGAACAGCTTGCGCTCCACAAAATATTCATCCTCAAGCGCAATACGCTCTAGCTCCATTGCAACAGCAAGCATGGGGTCATGAACGCCAAGATCTTCAAGAACCTCATCCGCCGCAGCCTTAAGAACATTCGCACGCGGGTCAAAGTTCTTGTAAACACGATGCCCAAAGCCCATGAGGCGGAATGGGTCATCCTTGTCCTTTGCGCGCTCAATAAATTCAGGAATACGATCAACTGAGCCGATCTCATCCAGCATCTCTAAAACAGCTTGGTTCGCACCGCCATGGCTTGGCCCCCAAAGAGAGGCAATGCCCGCAGCAACACAAGCAAATGGATTGGCCTGTGATGATCCTGCAAGACGAACAGTCGATGTTGAGGCATTTTGTTCGTGATCAGCATGAAGAATAAAGATTTTATCCATGGCATTTGCCAAAACTGGATTAACTTCGTAGGGCTCTGCCGGAACCGCAAAGCACATATAGAGAAAGTTCTCAGCAAATGACAGATCATTGCGCGGATACATAAAGGGCTGGCCAATAGCGTATTTGTGGGTCATGGCGGCTAGGGTCGGGATTTTTGCGATTAATCGATGTGTCGATAGTTCACGTTGATCCGGGTCCCATATATCCAGAGAGTCATGATAAAACGCGGATAATGCGCCAACCACACCGCACATAATCGCCATAGGGTGCGCATCACGGCGGAAACCACGAAAGAAATAGTTCACCTGTTCATGGATCATCGTGTGGTAGGTGATTTCTTTTTCAAAATGATGTTTTTGCTCTTTATTGGGAAGATCGCCATAAAGAAGGAGATGCGCCGTCTCAAGGAAGGATGCATGTTGTGCGAGGTCCTCGATGGTATATCCGCGATGCAGCAGAATCCCTTCCTCTCCGTCAATGAAGGTCAGACGGGATTTACAGCTGCCCGTCGCCGTAAAGCTGGGATCAAATGTAAAATGTCCTGTTTCCGCATATAAATTGCGGATATCAATAACCGGCGGTCCGTGTGTCCCCTCAAGAACCGGGAGCTCGATTGTTTGTCCGGTTTCATCGTTTTTTAGTGTAAAGGTTTTGGGCTGGGTTTCGACGGCTTTATCTTGCATATTTATATCCCCTGAATAAAAGCAAATGAATCTTTAATATCAAAATATTATAGCTCTTTTGCAGTGCAATATCAATTCGAAGCTGACGCTTTATGAGGATTATTTGCTAGGAATACGATCGCAGCCTCAAGCCGTTCTAAACAAGCCTTTTTTCCTAAAATTTCAGCAACATGAAAAACCGATGGGGATACAGTCGTTCCGGTCAGCGCCGCGCGCAATGGCATGGCAATTTTTCCCATTTTTCCATCAGCATGAATGGCGGCAGTGTTTTTACAGAGGCCCTGCACATTTTCGGTGCTAAAATCATCTAAATTAGCTATAGAGTCACGAATAGCTTCAAGCACATTAGTTCCAGCATCATAAAGGGCGCTCTCGGCTTTTTCATCGAAGTTGAACGGCGTGCTAAACCCAAAAAAAGCACTTTCATCAGTAAATTGCAGCAAAGTCTTCGCTCTTGACTTTAACTCATCCTGAATAGCAAGAACCTGAGATTTTTGATCATCATTCAATACCACATCATGGCGGTCTTTATAAAACTCTGCACATAAATTAATCAAACGCTCTCCATCGGCCTGTTCAATGTAGTGTGAATTGAGGTTTTCCAGCTTGGCAAAGTCGAAATTGGCCGCGGATTTACCTATGGAATCCAGATTGAACCATTCAATTGCTTTTTGTGTGGGAATAATCTCATCATCACCGTGGCTCCAACCAAGGCGCAAAAGGTAATTGCGCATGGCTTCGGGGAGGTAGCCCATTTCGCGGTATTCCTCAACGCTTGCCGCGCCATGACGCTTAGAGAGCTTCTTGCCATCTGGCCCATGAATCAGCGGAACGTGAGCAAAAACTGGAACATCCCATCCCATCGCTTCAAAAATAATCTTTTGTCGAAACGCATTGTTAATATGATCATCTCCCCGAATAACATGCGTAACAGCCATGTCATGGTCATCAACAACCACAGACAGCATATAAGTGGGCGTCCCGTCACTACGCAGGATGATAAAATCGTCAAGCTGCGTGTTTTGCAGGTGAATTTCACTCTGGACTTTATCATCGATAACGCTCTCACCTTCCAGCGGGGCTTTGATGCGAACAACCGGATCAATCCCAGCAGGCGCCTCCGAAGGCTCACGGTCACGCCATCGTCGATCATAAAATGTCGATTTGCCCTCTTTACGGGCTGTCTCGCGCATCTCCTCAAGCTCTTCAGGCGAGCAATAGCAATGATAAGCCATGCCCTTGTCTAATAATTCCTGGGCTACGTCCTGATGGCGTTTTTGATTTTCGAACTGAGAAACAACGTCACCGTCATAATCAAGCTCAAGCCATTCCAGGCCCTTGATAATCGCATCCACAGCCTCCTCGGAATGGCGCTTTCGGTCTGTGTCTTCAATGCGCAGCAGAAACGTGCCACCATGACGTTTTGCAAATAGCCAGTTAAACAAAGCCGTGCGCGCGCCGCCGATATGAAGAAAGCCGGTGGGCGAAGGCGGGAAACGTGTAACAACAGTCATGAATAGAAACTCCTCAAAATATGTTGTAAAAGAAGGCTACGAAAGAAGGCCAAGAGAGTAAACAATGAACCCGGAAATAAATCAATGAGTCTTGGTGCACGAGGCCGTCAATCCGTTCTAAACATCGCCGCTATTCGGATGTTTTTCCGGGAGCGTATTGATCTCTTGCGCTTGGAAATTGCAGAACAAAAAGCGCAAACATTCCTCTGGGCCCCTGTATTTGTGGCATTTGGAATTGCAGGGTATTTTGCGCTGCCCTCCGAGCCGCCGCTGCTTCTCGGCATCATACCCTTTGTAACCATCATCACAATGGCTGTTCTTCAAAACGCCCACAGCACATTTCGTTATCCTTTGCTC
>CAYGQP010000149.1:0-5036 GCA_964352115.1 uncultured Micavibrio sp.
CTGCCGCACTCGCCTCCGGTGTGTCTTCATTGGATGGTTCTTCTGGTGCTAAAGCCTGCGTTTGCGTTCCAAGGGCTTCATTCATTTGGCCTGTCATGCGTGCATCTGCTGCCGAATGGGCTTCTCGGACAATACGCGTGAATATTGCGTCATAATCTGGGCTATCGGTAATTGCGCCAGCATTGAGTGCCTGCAAATTTCCGCTGTTTTGCTCCGCGGCGCGCTCAAGGTCAGAGTAGTTATCTAGAATAGCCTCACGCATTTCTGGAAGCTCAACTCGATCATTTAGAAAAGCCTCAACTTGCGCGCGATTACTCGCACCATCTGCAGCCATATATCTTACGGCATCCCATGCCCCCGCAATATCTTGTTCGAAGCGGTTATCAACTTCTCCTTCAACTTTGGAAATTTCCTGAATTTTTTGATTAATCGCGCCACCCTCTCTCAAGGCATCTGCGTGCTGAGAAAGCTCCATAGTGCTAGCTTCACCGCGGTAAATGCTCAGGGCAATATCGCTCACCTGCTCAGCGGTGAGTTCGGATGGTGTGCGCGTTCCAGCCTCACGATCCATTTCTTCCTGCCAACCACGGGTTATTGCCTCTCTACGGCTCAAACGATCAGGATTTCCAGGTTCTGGTGTTTGCCTTGTGCCGGATGAAGCTGTCAATTCAGGGCGAGTCTGTGGATCCAAACCTAAACGATCCAGATCACGATCCAGCGCAACCCTGTTATCCCGGCTCAGATCATCACGAACCTCATACATCAAATCAATAAATTCTGCGGATGGACGGCCGGCGTAAACTTCATCAGAAAACTTATCAATCAGCTGTCGCTCATATTCACCATTAGACCCGACGCCGCTGTCCAGCATGCGTTCAATCATGCTTGCGCCCGCCGCATCGACAGGACCGCGCGCATCAAGCGAGTCAAAGAAAGCCCCACGCGCATCAACGGCATAAAAACCAGATGTTCTAGCGTAGGCTTCGTTTACTTCTGCATATGTGGTTGACGGATCGCGCGCGACTTCTAGAACACTGCGACGCTCTTCCGGCTCAGGCTTCTCTGGAGCTTCCGGTGTTCGTTCAGCCGCACCCATAGATTCAAGTTTAGTCTGAATGCGCGCTTCATTTGCATTGTTGTAATGCTTATGAATATCTTTCATAAGTTCAACAAATTCAGGAGATGGATTTTCTTCCGCTTCGAATTTATCAAGTAGGCTTTCGCGCAAGCCACCACGCTCTGTGCTGAATGGATATTGCGCATCACCATACATTTCGCGAATGAGCGTAATGTCGTCTGCTGTTAGGGGAGGTCTATCGACGAGGCTGTCGAAAAAATCGCCTCTATATTCCGCCGCACCGAATGCCGCTGTTTTTCTGTAACCTTCTTCTACATCTGTAGTCGAAAGATTAGGAGATACATAACCCATAATTACACCCTCATTTTTTACTCTATTAATTAACCGCTATTACACTTTTATTTTTTCTATAATATGGACGTAGGGTCTTAATATTTTGTTAAAAAACAGCGATTTTGATAAAAATAGATAACATTTTATGTAAATTTTTTGGGCAAGCGCGTTTTTAAATAGCCAATAGCGAAAATCTTGACAAAATCTTTTATAATTTTATATGATTTAAGTAACGAGAGTCGCCTATGGTAGGGGCTTTCATAAACATTGTTAACCTTGCTTAAATAAAAGGAGGTAGACCTATGTCTAACTTAGTATCTTTCACACCATTACTGCGTCAAACCGTCGGCTTCGACCGATTCAATGATTTGTTCGAATCACTTCTTAATGAATCATCAGAAGACCGCTTTGAGGCTTATCCCCCTTATAATATTGAGAAATTTGGCGAGGAATCGTATCGCATTACGTTGGCCGTTGCCGGATTCGGGGAGCAGGATCTCGATATTACGGTTCAGGACGGGCGTTTATCGGTTTCTGGCCGGATTCAGGACGCTCAAGACGACAATGCCCCTGAGCTTCTTCATCGCGGTATTGCAACGCGTGCATTTGAGCGCAGCTTCCGCTTGGCAGACCACATTCTGGTCCAGGATGCGCAGCTTAAGGATGGCTTGCTTACCATTGATCTGGTGCGCGAAGTGCCCGAGGAGAAAAAGCCAAGATTGATCCCCATTAATGGGAAATCAAAAGGGCTTCTCGGCAATAGCAAAAAGTCCAAAAAATAACCCTAAAACCGCCTTATTTTGGGCATATAGTCTGGATTAGATACACATCTAAACCAACTCGTGTCCCTAATACATGCGTGCTTTGTCTCTCCATACCCAAACACCCAAAGCATGTGTGAACTTCAAAAGCCTGCCTTTGATAACACAAGGGCAGGCTTTTTTTTGACTCGTATACAGTGAAGTTTATGCAGCTTTTTTATCACCTAAAAACTCTGTGATCTGGTCCTGAAGCTTTGTGGACTGTGTCCCCAATTCCTGAGCAGTCTGAAGGACTTGCTGAGAAGAATTTCCGGTTTCTTCGGCGGCCTGACTCACGGTTGAAATGTTTTTTGTGACTTCGGATGTGCCGCTGGCTGCTTGTTCAACGCTACGGGCGATTTCCTGCGTGGCGCTGGTTTGCTCCTCTATTGCTGCGGCAATGGTGGACGCAAGACTGTCTAACTGTGTAATCGTTGTGGAAATATCCTCGATAGACAGAACAGCAGAATCTGTGACCTGCTGCATTTCATGTACCTGTTTGCCAATCTCTTCCGTTGCCTTTGCGGTTTCATTGGCCAGCGCCTTAACCTCGCTTGCGACAACGGCAAAGCCCTTGCCGGCATCTCCGGCCCGGGCCGCTTCGATCGTGGCATTGAGCGCGAGAAGGTTCGTTTGTTCAGCAATGTCATTGATGAGATTGACAACTTCGCCAATTTTATCCGCCGCCGCCTTAAGCGAGCCAACGGTCATATTTGTTGAATCGGCCTTGTCTTTTGCGGTCTTGGAGAGATTGGTAGATTCCTGAATCTGCTTACTAATTTCTGCAATTGATGCGGTGAGTTCCTCTGTCGATGCGGCAACGGTGGAAACATTGGACGAGGCCTCTTCAGCAGCGGCGGCAACGGCTGTCGCTTGTTGCTGGGTTTGCGTGGCCATGGTGGACATGCTTTGCGCTGTGGCTTCAAGCTCCGTGACCGCACTGCTCACGACATCAACAACTCCTGATACATTTTGGCCCATGGTTTCCTTGGCCGTAATGATTTCCCAGGTGAGCATGGCGCCAATGTATTCATCTTGTTTGTTTTTAATGGCGGAAACCATCAGACTCATCGTTTCTGGCCCTACTTTAATGTTTGCACGGTGCGGTAAATTTGATGGATCTGCGAGCATACGTCTTTGGTGTTCGGGATCTTTGTGGAAAATATCAATAGACTTCCCCATGATTTCATCGGCCTTGACGGGCAGATATTGTTCCAGCGCTGATAATGTATTGATGGATGTATTATTGATGTAATTGACCTTGAGATCATCTCTCACATCCACGGTCAACACATTGGTGGGCATATCATCAACCATTTGTTTAAGTAAAAATGATCGCTCTGCGTCATCCTTAAATTGAGCAATAGCACGCGACATTTCGCCAATCTCGTCTTGACGATCAGCCTCTGTAATTTCAAACGTGAAATCACCGTCCTTAAGGCGTGACATGATTTTTGTGACGTTGGATAATGAGGTCGTAACAAGGCGTACCATTACGAGTGCGACAAAGGCTGAAAGCGCTGTGATGAGAATTCCGATAACCACAGATGTGAAAGATACGCTTTGGATCGTTGATGCCGCCTGCGGCCCTAATGCGTTTTGCTTGCTCTCAACTTCTTTAAATAAGCCGATATAGGTGTTCATGACCTTGGGGCCAATTTGATCCATTTCTGCATATCGAGCATTACGGTCGTTGATGGACGTGATGACGTTTTGGAATTGCTCTTTGTAAACATTCAGATTTTCTTGAATTTTAGTCGCAATCTGACGTCGTTTCTGGTTTTCAAGACTGCGTAATAATGTCGTCGTTGCCGTTTTCGCTAAATCTATCTCTTCAAATGTCCGATCAGAGTCTTCTTTTTGATTTTTAAGTAAAAAGGCATTGGCATAGTATCGCGCCAACATGACGTGTTGTTGAACGACTCCCGCAAAGTACGCGCTGCTCGAATCATTGTCGCGATACGCGGTTTCCATGATTTCCGTGGTTTGTTTACGAATGGCCGTGCCCAAAGGAGCCATCCCAGAAACAATATCTTCACGTTGGGTCTGAAATTTTACAGCTTCGTCAAATAATATTTCATAACGCTTGAGATCAACATGTGCCGCACTGAGCGCATTGAGGTCTGCTTCCTCAGTGATAACCTCCTCCATTTTTGATTTGGAGGCAAGAAGGGCTTGGATGTCCCTGTGAACGATATCCAAAGATTTTTCATTTGCGTTTATACGATATTTGAATACTGCGCGCCTTGCCTCGCCAAGAAGGGTAGACATATCTGCAACATAGAGGCTTTTCCGCGCGACATACCTATAATCGTTGAAGATGCCCTCTAGCCGCATCATGCTGGTGAATGAAAAAATCGTCAATCCAAAAACCAGAAACACGATGATAGAGTAAGAGCCAATGAGCTTGTGAGAAATCTTTATGTTATTGAAAAAATCGCGCATGAATAAACCTCTTCATTTTTGGTTCTATAAAAATTAGTTTTTGTAGAATAAAATGTTGATGATTTAATCGCGACAGGGCAACAAGTATTCGCTTGTAAATACCATCGTCTTCATTAGTAATAATACAGTATTACTTGATGAAAAAGCTAAAATTTTTAGGTTTTGCGGCCAATATTGCGCGATTTGAATTGCTTATAGAGCGACGGAATAAGGGCAAAAAGCCCCAGCAAAACAAAGGCAAAAACGGTTTCTCTTGAGACCAAATCACGCAGGCTCTCGATATTGCCCAAACTTTCCCCCAGATTCACGTACACAAAGCTGCCAGGGATGATCCCAAAAAATGTCGTAATAACGAAGGTCCGAAGTGGAACATTAAACAG
>CAYGQP010000150.1:0-5026 GCA_964352115.1 uncultured Micavibrio sp.
GAGGAAGCACTGGACAAAACAAAGATCGACGCCAAAATTGTCGAAAAACAGGAAATCAAGCGCGAAACAGCAGACGAGAAAAAGAACCTCGAAGCCCAGAAAAAGGCCGCCGAGGCCTTGAAAAAGCTTGCCCCCAATTTGTCTGATGAATTCGAGCAAGAGCTTGAAGAGTTCCTTGAGGACATGGAACATGAGATGGAGCACTCAAAGCCCATGCCAGAAAAATGGTAAAGCAATGGTATGACCCCTCAAGCCGAAATATTTGATCGAAAACTTTTATCGCTAAAACGTCAGCGCGCTTCCAATAAATTTTCCGACCACGATTTTCTTTTCAACTTTACGCATAAACAAATCCAGGATCGTCTGGCCGATATCCAGCGCGAATTCAAAACCATCCTTGAAGTCGGCAGCCGTGGCCAAGCCATTTTTGAAGATTCCATTAATTTGGATATTTACAGCCATCCAAAAACTCATATTATGGGCGACGAGGAGTTTCTGCCGTTCAAGGACAAAAGCCTCGATCTCATCCTTACAAATCTGGGGCTTCATTCGACAAATGATCTGCCGGGCACGCTGGTTCAAATGCGCCGCGCGCTTAAACCTGATGGACTATTTCTGGGCGCTATGTTTGGCGGTGAAACACTCTTTGAGCTCCGTGAATCGCTGATGCAAACCGAAATGGAAATGTTCGACGGCGTAAGCCCCAGAGTATTCCCCTTTGCAGACAAACAGCAAATGGGCGCACTCCTTCAACGTGCCGGATATGCACTGCCCGTCGTCGACTCAGAAATTCTGACGGTCACATATCCGCACATCTTCAAGCTCATGGCCGATCTTCGCGGTATGGGCGAAACCAACATCATCAGCCAGCGCAGCAAAAAATATCCCGGCCGCGATTTCTTTACCAGAGCCGCCGAATATTATGCACAAAACTTTGCAGATGAGGATGGCCGGATACGCGCAACATTTGAAATTATTTTCCTCATTGGCTGGTCTCCCCATGTATCGCAGCAACAGCCTCTGAAACCGGGCAGTGCAAAAACACGCCTCGCAGATGCACTGGCCACGGATGAGATTAAAACCGGAGAAAAGGCATCGCCATGAACATCACTATATTACCCATTTTGAAAGATAATTACGCCTATATGATAGAAACAGACCCCGGCATCATCGCCGTTGTGGACCCCGGCGAGGCTGCGCCAGTGATAAAATGGCTCGAGAAAAACAACAAACGCCTGACCCACATCATCAATACGCATCATCATGGCGATCATATTGCTGGGAATGGGGCGCTGCGTGACAAATACGGTGCAATTCTCGCCGCTCCTAAGGCTGATGCGCATCGTATTGACGGCACTGATATCGCATTAGAAGAAGGCGTAGTCTTTACCCTGGGAGAGGAAGAGTTACAGATCATTGACACGCCCGGCCACACGATCGGCCATATCGCACTATATTGCGAAAGTGCAAAAGCATTATTTTGCGGTGACACTCTTTTTTCTATGGGATGCGGGCGATTATTCGAAGGCACGGCAGAGCAAATGTGGCACAGTTTCGAAAAAATCATGGCCTTGCCAGATGAAACACGCATTTACCCCGGCCATGAATATACGCTGTCCAATGGTGAATTTTGTGAGCGTATTGAACCTGATAACCAAGACCTTAAAAAACGCATAAGTGAGGTCAGAGATTTACGAGCGCAAAGCAAGCCCACCATCCCCGTATCACTCGCCACAGAGAAGAACACGAATGCTTTCCTACGTGCGAGATCAGCGCAGCGCTTTGCTGAGCTCAGGGCCTTAAAAGATCAGGGATAAAAATAAAGACAAACTACCCGCGGTTATTCGTCGCCGCCAGCCTTCTTTGATGGTGTTCTGCGACGTCTCGGGTTTTGCCCGCCCCCGCTATTTTTACCACCACTGCGTCCACCGGATGAACGCGTTGATTTTACATCAGGACCATTGCCCGGCTGCGCATCATCATCAAAGTCCAAAATAGATTGCGAAGCGCCGCTGTTTTTAGACGAAGAACGATGCGGCGGAATAGGAATTGATTTCTGCGTCATCTGATCGCTCTCGCTAATGGCAATCTCAATTTCCAAACGGGATGAAACTTTTCGCATTTCATGGATGGCTTCTTGTAACGCTTCGCGGGCCGAGCTGTCTTTTTTATCCTTCTGCCAAGCTTCGTAGAACTTAAAACAGTTATCAGAGGCTTCGCGCAAACGTTTCTCGACTTCATCCATATCCCGGCTACTCCTTATATTTTTTTCAATTTAGATGGAACAACTTAACGAGCGCGATGTAAAAGCGCAAGATTTATCCCTAAAGATTTACCCTTGGCCGAAAACATTGTTGAGTTGCTGGGTCACACGAACAAAGGTTGTGCATTTGGACAACTGCTTTAAACGGCGTGCACCGACATACGTGCAGGTCGAACGAAGGCCGCCCAATATATCCTGTAACGTCTCTGACACATCCCCGCGATATGGAACCCGCACCGTCTTACCTTCGGACGCGCGATACTCAGCCACTCCGCCCTTATGCTTTTTCATCGCGGTATCGCTGCTCATGCCATAGAACTGGAGGAATTTCTTCCCACCCTCTTCTACGACCTCTTGCTCGGATTGGTCATGCCCGGACAGCATACCGCCCAGCATTACAAAATCTGCGCCCCCGCCAAAAGCCTTTGCGATATCACCAGGCACCGTGCATCCACCATCGCCGCAGATCAAACCACCGAGGCCATGCGCCGCATCCGCACATTCAATAATCGCAGAAAGCTGCGGATAACCAACGCCGGTTTTCATCC
Source organism: uncultured Micavibrio sp. (assembly GCA_964352115.1). Lineage (GTDB taxonomy): Bacteria > Pseudomonadota > Alphaproteobacteria > Micavibrionales > Micavibrionaceae > CAYGQP01. Next base: position 2,812 of record CAYGQP010000150.1, read on the forward strand.
GCGTCGTGCACACACTGCCGGGGCCAATCCCAACCTTCACCACATCAACACCAGACAGCGTTAATTCCTCAACCATTTCACCCGTCACAACATTCCCGGCCATAATGGTGATATCATCAGGCACAATATCTTTTATGCCCTTTACAAAATCGACAAAATTCTCGCTATAGCCATTGGCCACATCAATGCAAAGCTTTTTAATGCCCTTGCCTTCTTTCTGAGCCTTCGACCCGAGAAATTTCTTCAGCTTATCCTGATCATCCTTCGCAAGTCCGATCGAATACCATACAGATTCTCCGCCATGCTCCATAAAGAATGACTCAAGCGCCTCAAGCGAATAATGCTTATGCAGCGCCACACTGAGACCATGACCATCCGCAATAAAAGCCTTCGCCATGTCAAACGTGCCCACGCCGTCCATGTTGGCGGCAATGATCGGCACACCGGATAATGTTTGCTTGCTCCACTTGGTTTTAAAATCCCGCGAAACATCGACCTCTTTCCTCGTCGCCAGCGTTGAGCGCTTAGGGCGAATGAGAACGTCTTTAAAATCCAGTTTTATATCTTGTTCAATACGCATGCGGGAGATTTTAGGGATTTAGTATTAAAGCGCAAGCACCTTCTCAAATATTTTATTGACATAACTTTTTACGCTTTATATAAATGCCGCGAACAAGGGGCACGCTTTCAAATGAAGCAAAAAACAAAAGATTTTCTCGGGTCGCAGAGTCCAAACGGTCAACTTGCATTTTATGAGACTGGGAATGTTGCTGCAGCTTCTGTTGGTGCAGGAGGCTTAGCTAGCTTTTACAAAGAAGTCGCATCAATTTTTGCCGAACATGCAGACTTTGTTGAAAGTGCATCAGTTCTCGTATCAGAACACGCCGATGCCGCAGCTACCGCTGGCATTATCGGCGTCATCGTTATTAAAACAGCATTCGACAAAACGATCGGAAAGTTTAGTGACAAACTAAACTCAACAATGAATATCGTCGCAACAACGGGCGCCGGTGCCTTGGTCGCTTATGCCATTGCACAGGATGCAAGTTTTATAACCACATCTGCCTGCACATTTGCCGCAGGCTCTGGGATTTTAAAATACGCTAATGATAACCCTTTCTTCCTAAAAGCTGGGGGACTAGTCTTAGCCGGAGGCGGAGCTTTCCTAACGGCTTTTGGAATAGAAAGCCTATCCCATAATGATTTTGAATCAATAACCGCTGTTGCAGTTGATAGCGCTACAATTCTATCTGGCGCAACAGTAATACCAGCCTATTTCATGGTTTATGATGGGGGGGTATTCCTCACATCTCAATATGATGAACAAAACCCCGATGAATCAAGTCCTGCAACACTTACAGAAAAAGCCATCCACCCCACCAAGGGTTGGCTTACAAAGGGCTTCGCAAAGTATGTAGACAGGCCTGTTCTCGCAGTAAACGATTTATGCAAAAAAACAATATTCGGATGGATCCCCAAAACTGGATTAGCCAAACCAGACCAACCGTTCTTCACAAGCATGTGGGCCAGACTTCCTGCACGAGGTATTATGGCAGCAGCAGCAGGCGCGCATGCGACCAACACAGGCGCACATGAAATGTGGTACCTAGCCGGGGCATGTGGATTATGGGCTATGGGCGATGTTGCAACAGGATGTATGGAGTTTATGAATAAGGGCAAAGACAGCTCAGATTCGGAAATTCATACTGAACCTTCACCAAAGCCTTAGGTTTACGATTTAAACACACTCGCCGCCGCATCGCGGGAGGCTTTTTTCTTTACGCTGTCGGCTTCGGCGCGGGCTATCTCGGCGTTTAGCTCTGCTATATAATCGGCCAATTCATCAACGGACATACCCTCCAGGTTTCTCGGAAATTCTGACGTCTTTGGTTTGGGCAAATCATCATCGAACATTTTTGCGCGACTCCTCTTTATAAACGATGTAAACAATAAAACTATGACATACGAAAATCAATTGATGAAAGCCATTGAGGTTGAAAATCCGGGCGAAAACAGCACGCTCAAATTATCCGAATGCTCTGTTCCACAGACGGGAGATCATCAGGTCCTGATCAAAGTCCTTGCCGCTGGGGTAAACCGTCCCGACCTGCTTCAACGCGCCGGGCTTTATCCCCCACCTGAGGGTGCGAGCGACATTCTCGGCCTCGAAGTCGCAGGTGAAGATCGATTCGATGGAGCCGCGCCAGGCGGCCAA
>CAYGQP010000151.1:0-5017 GCA_964352115.1 uncultured Micavibrio sp.
TCTTTGAGCACAAATTGAGCGCCTCCGGGGTTGTTTTGAGAATGTTTTTTGCAAGACGCTCTTCAACCTTGCTGCCAATTAAAACGGGTTGATAGCCCCATTTGAGAAGAATTGTCGCCAGCCGTGCGTATTTTGATGCGGGCCACCTCTTATGTTCGTGTTCTGGCGCTGATCCGGGTACGAGGAGGATGTAAGGCTTTTTAACGGGGAATATGCCGATGCCTTCATCCAGCCAATCTAGCGCGTCAATCTCTACATTCTGAATGCCCGCTAATCGTAATGTCTGTACATGACCATCAAAGGCATGACCTGCTGTGCGCTCCGGATTTGTATTACAGTGCGACGCGCCAGATGCGGTCCCGACCCATTCTGGCTTGGGGTTTCTAAGAAGACGAAAATAAAACCGGCTGCGATCATTGTTTTGCAGGTCGTACACACGATCGTATGCTCCCTTGTTGAGTTTCTTTTTTAGGCGTCCCCAATCTGTAAGATTTATCCAGCCGGGCTTATTATCAATCCATACATGATCAAAATACGCGCATTTTTTTGCAAACTCTGCATAAGGCTTTGTGGTGAGAATTGTGATATGCGCGCTGGGATGGTGTTTGCGAATGGCTGCCATCGGGCCTAGTGCCTGGATGAAGTCACCCAGAGCGCCGAGCTTAATAACCAAAATCCGCTGTTCTGGCTTGTGATGAGCAGGGGAGGGTTTCATCTTATTCAGCGGCGTGTTGAACGCGTTCAAAATTTGATTTGTTGTGCAGACTGGCTCTTCGTGACTGCGGCAGGTTAATACTCTGGCCCAAAAGCTCGGAATAAACCTGTAACGTTTTGCTTGTCATGAGTTCGCGTGTGAAATTTTCGGCCACATGACTCATGGCGCGGGTTGCCAGCATGGCGCGTTGGTTGTCGTCAAGACGGAGAATATCTTCAATGGCCAGAGCGAGTTCTTGGGGGTCATTTGGCTCAACCAACCAACCGGTTTGTCCGTGAATGATCGTCTCGCGCGCGCCTCCATGATTTGTGCCGATGACCGGGCGTCCCATAGCCTGCGCCTCTACAGGAATGCGCCCAAACCCCTCCGGATCCGTTGACGCAGATACGGCAACACTGGCCAGCATGTAGGCGGCGGGCATATCATTGCAATGTTCAACGATGCGAATTTGGTTCCCCAACCGCTTTTCCTGGATGGTTTTTTCCAATTCCTGACGATATTCGGTGCGTCCCTGATCTGAACCAATGATAATGCAGAACAAATCCTTGCGCTTCAGGATACTCATGGCCTCAATCAACACGTGATGCCCCTTCCAGCGCGTAATACGCCCCGGCAGCATGATGACATTTGCGCCATCAGGTATACGCCAGTCCTGCGTCAGCGAGATCAGGCGATGCGGTGTCACTGCTGTGGGATGGAATTTATCGAGGCCGATACCGCGGTGAATCATACGGATTTTATCCTTTGGCACGCCATATTCGCTCTGAAGGTAATCTGAAACCGTGTGAGAGATGGCAATAATGCGCTCGCCCTTTGTAATGGACGAGTTATAAAAACGCTTCGCAGAGCCATTAATGTTATAAGGCGCATGACATGTGGTCATAAACCGCGCTGAGGTGCCTTCACAGGCTTTCCAAGCGCTCCATGCAGGCGCGCGGCTGCGGGCATGCACAATGTCAACGTTATAACGCTGTATGATCTTACGAAGGGCCTTGATATTTTTCCAGAGTGCAAACGGTGATTTTTTGTGCACCGGAAGCTCAATATGAACAGCTCCAGCCCGGTCCAGTTCATGAATCCGTGAACCCCCATGCGAAACCACAATGGATTGCGCTCCATTCTGGATTAGGGCGGCGGCCACATCAATACAACCCTGTTCAGCCCCGCCGGCGCCCAGCTCAGGGATAATTTGCATCACAACAGGTTGTGTATTTAGTGAATTCATAATAACGCGCTCAATTGCTTCGTCTTGCGTGTTGTCCGTTTTTAGCGTCTATATCTATACTGATATGCCTTCGGTTACGCAAGCAAACAGCGTATATTTTAAATCTGAGGAGAAATGCCCATGACACTTGTGCAGTACATAAAACGAGATAATTCACCTGCTCTGGCCTATAGATTTTCAACGCCAGCGCCAGGGAACACTGCGCCAATCGTAATGTTTTGCGGGGGATATCGATCCGACATGATGGGCACGAAGGCGACGTATCTTGAACAACAATGCCAAAACCGTGGTCAGGGATATATTCGTTTTGACTATAGCGGACACGGAGAGTCCGAGGGCGTATTTCGCGATGGAACCATAGGGTCATGGTCATCAGACGCGCTTGCAGTATTCGATTATCTGGTTGATCGCGAGGCTTTATTGGTCGGCTCATCAATGGGCGGCTGGATTGCGCTCTTGATTGCGCATCAGCGCACAGAGAACATACAAGGGGTTATAGGGGTTGCCGCGGCACCCGATTTTACAGAGGATATCTTTAATAACCTTGATCAACAGCAACAAAAAACACTTCTTGATGAGGGGCTTTTGCTTTTGCCGAATGATTACAGTGATGAGCCATATGAAATTACGCGCATATTTTACGAGGATGGAAAAAAACATCTGTTGTTGGCCAAATCGCATGATGTAAATTTCCCTATACATCTTGTGCAGGGAAAAAAAGATTTGGATGTACCATGGCAAACCGCGCTAAACATTCAAAAAGCGTACGGAGAAAGCACCGTCTCCATAACATTTGTCGATGATGGAGATCACAGATTATCCAGGCTACAGGATCTTGAACGAATTGATGAATGTATAAGAAAAATGAGCAGTTAAGCTTATCTACGCTTGCTCTTTTGGCGGCCCATGACGCGGTCCAGACGATTTTCTCTCTTGGATTTAGGCATATCATGCGAGCGATAAGAGCCGCCGCCAAAGACATGCACAAGACCAAAGATCAGAAGCGCCATGGCAAAAATAGCACCGCCAACCGCTGACGCATATTGGCTGAGGACAAAACCCGCCATCTCACGTTGTTCATCATCGAACGGACGCATAAATTCACGAAGGCTCTGTTCTTCGTATTGGCTCCAAATAAAGCCGATGGTTGCAAAATTAAACCCCTTTTCTTGGTTTTCATAAAAAAGGTACAGATCGTGTCCCAATGCCGCAAGCACGGGGATCGCAAAAATAAAAAGTAAAAAGCGGGCGAGCATAATTGTAAAACCTTATGATATTGTACCATAGCTTAAAATATCTTATTTCATTTTATCAGGCTTTTAAATAGACGCATAGCCTCATTACATTTTGATATTGCGTTTAGAACATCTTGTGTTTTAAACAGACTGGCGTTAAGGTGTCGCAAATTTTGTGAAGGTGATGTGGCCCATGCGTCAGCAAAATTTCTAAGACGAGGCCGCATCAACATAAATATTAGGTGATGTGGCCGAGTGGCTGAAGGCGCACGCTTGGAAAGCGTGTTAGGGTTTATAGCCCTACGTGGGTTCGAATCCCACCGTCACCGCCATTTCAAGAAAATACCGGGCTTGTCCCGGATTTTTTGAAATAATGAATGAGTGTTCGAACCCGGGTTCGATAAAAAGCTTAATGAACGTAAGTGAATTTAGCGTTTACCACTTTGCTTAGAGGCAAAGCCTCGTAGCAAAGAAATCCCACCGTCACCGCCACAAATTGAAAACCCGTTATCTGGATGGGTTTTTTGTTCATTACATACCGTTATGCAGAACCATACCACCTCTAAGGGTACTATGATGTTCTTCATTAGGCCCTGCATCAGGCCCATCAGCACCAGGCTCGTTTGGTTTCGCGTCTGCATGATGTTCAGCCCTGTTTTCAGCTTCACAGACGGCCTCACGGATCTCCTGCGGCATATCAACGGCAAAAACAGCTGCGCTCTGCCCATCATCACGGTGTAACAAATATCCTTCTGTACCATGACGTCCCTGGACGCTTTGTATGGTGTAAGACGCCCCATCTACGATAAACGCAGACATATCAACGTCACCTGGTGAGGTTATAAGAATTTCTTCCATAGATCCATGCAAGGAACTTCCTGAACCAGAAAGAATACCGTTAACGCCAATCCCTGAAACAATGCCTAAATCTTCTGCGCTCAGCGCGTGGCTACCATCCGGCATCACGAAGCCTTCAATCGCTTCGTCGTATGCGACGTCGATTGTTGTGTCATTGGTATTATCTTCCGAAGTTTCTTCAGGCTGCACGTCAGCAATAGCAGCTTCTGGTGGCGCCGCCGGCCCTATAATATTTATCGCAAGATCGCCCGGCGCGTTTTCCGCGGGAATACCAATGACTGGCTGGCCTTCTGCGTGAAGCGCATAGCCATCAACGTTGCCGTTTTGATCATGCATCGCGACGAGAGAATATTCCGCTGCGGGATCAATATCATTTGTAAAATCTGCCGGTGCAACAACAAGCGGTAAATCGCTCATGCCGCCCTCATATCCAGCCGGAATCATCATCCCAACGGGGCTAACGCCCATTTCGACCAAAAGCTCCTGCCCTGTATAAGTAGCAACAACATTTTCGGGTGTGCCTGAAGATAGATTGCCTGAAGCTGCTAGCTCAGTTTCGGCTGTAACATCCGGCGTTACCGTTGGCTCTGGTTCTGCATTATCGGCTAACTCAGGCGCATCTTCCGGTGTTTCCGCTGGCGTTTGTGCAAGGGCCGTCACAGGCTCTGCAAACATTTCTCGAATTTTGTCGATTTGCCCCGTAAACGCATAAGCTATGATTTGGAACAACGAGTTGAGATTAAATCCTTCTAAAAAGCTTCCAACGCTCGCTTCTGTATCACGACCAAGGGTATCAGCGTCACTGGCCGCATCTTGCGCTGCCAAAACTACGGCAGGATCAGTCGAGTCGTTGTTGGTGTTTGGACGTGGCGGCGCGGGGGTTTGAGTGTTGTCATCTGCAGCAGGTTCATCATCATTTCCACCGCGCTCTCTACGAACATCTGCTCTTGCTGCTGCCAGACGCTCTGCCGCACTCGCCTCCGG
>CAYGQP010000152.1:0-4953 GCA_964352115.1 uncultured Micavibrio sp.
GATAAACCCGGCGCCACCCACATGCCAGCAAAACCGGAGAATATCACCAAACTCATCACCTTTGGTTTCAACAGCGCAAAGTAATCGGACACGGTTGCGTTCGATGTATAATCCAAGTCTGTTGATATGGCTTTTATGCTTGTCATTGGTTTATATGTAGCACATGGCCTTAAAAAAACTAGACGCAATGCGCTTTAATTAGCAATGTTCCGATAAAAATTAAGCTGCTGGCGCCATGGTCAGGTCAGGATATTGAATATCCAGCGCTATTTTTTCCATCCGGGCCAGATAAGACGCAGAAATGAGAGGGCCGCTATACATATCATCATCGGCTTCTATGGCCTGGAATATACTGAGTGATGAATGGGTGCCTTCCATACCGAGCGTTGAATATATTGCATCGAGCATCTGATGGGTCTCATTTGTAAAGCCTGCGGCCTCAAGATGATACGCCGCCAAGTCCACGTAATCCAATATCTGTTCAAATCGCGAAGCAAAGGCTTCATCATCAAGAAATTCTGATTGCAAATCCATATACGCCTTATCAAGGAGAGTCATAATGCGATCAACATTTCCATTCATTGCGGCTTCGATGATTTTTTGCTGCAGGGACTTCTCCCAAGGATTCATTTCAAAAACTTCATGCGTATCGGACTGATTTTGATCATGAACAGAACGCGCGCCCTCGGCATCAACATATCCCACGACGCCAGAAGCCAGCGCTTCCTGGCTAAAGCTCTGTGACAGGCTCTTTGGCGCGTTTGCGGCAAAACCCTCATGCGGGTCAGATGTAAAAGCTGCGGATACCATATATTACGCGTAGCACATTATGCACAGAAAATGCAAATTTACTTATCACTACACGCCAAGCCACAGCAATTAAGTTGCAAAACCAGGCCTTTTGTGGGTTTTTTATTTCACCTGCGGCTGAATTTCAAACTGGTGGAATGGTGGAGGAGAGGACAGCGTCCATTCCAATGTCATCGATTGTGGCTCTGCATTCCAATAATTATTGCCTACACGGCGTCCAAAGAACAACGTGTAAAATACAATGACAATAAAGAACAACGTGGCTGCGCCCGACAGATATGCACCGTAAGACGAAATCGCATTCCAACCTTCAAAGGCATCTGGATAATCAATGTACCGTCTCGGCATGCCCTGAAGACCCAAGAAATGCTGCGGGAAGAACACAAGATTCACGCCGATGAATGTCATCCAGAAATGGACAGCCCCCATCCATTCCGGATATTGCCGCCCGGATATTTTCCCAATCCAGTAATAGAACCCGGCAAAGAGCGCGAAGACCGCACCAAGGCTTAGCACATAGTGGAAATGTGCGACCACATAATAGGTATCATGAAGGGCGACATCCATTCCGGCATTGGCGAGCACAACGCCCGTTACACCGCCAACGGTGAAGAGGAAGATAAAGCCAATCGCAAACAACATCGGTGTCTTGAAATCAATAGACCCGCCCCACATTGTCGCAATCCAGGAGAAAATCTTGATCCCCGTCGGCACCGCGATAATCAAGGTTGCCGCTGTGAAATATGCTCTGGCGTTCACGTCTATGCCGGATGTATACATGTGATGCGCCCAAACAATGAAGCCCACGAAGCCGATTGAAACCATCGCATAGGCCATGCCGAGATAACCGAAAATCGGCTTTCTGGAGAATGTGGACACGATGTGGCTGATAATCCCAAACGCTGGCAGGATCATGATGTATACTTCCGGGTGGCCAAAGAACCAGAACAGGTGTTGATACAATAACGGATCACCGCCACCGGCAGGGTCAAAGAATGATGTCCCGAAGTTGCGGTCTGTCAAAAGCATCGTGATCGCGCCGCCAAGAACCGGCACAGCCAAAACAAGCAGGAATGCCGTAATCAACATACCCCAAACAAATAGCGGCATCTTGTGCAGCGTCATGCCCGGCGCCCGCATATTAAAGATGGTCGCGATAAAGTTCGCCGCGCCCAAAATTGAGCTTGCGCCCGCAAGGTGAAGGGAGAAAATCGCCATATCAACAGCCATCCCCGGGTGTCCTAGTGAGGCTGACAAAGGCGGATAAACCGTCCAGCCCGTTCCCGCACCGGGGCCGAAGAGATCGCCAATCCGTTCAAGCGTGCCCTGAAACGCAGGAGCCCCAACAAGCGCTGAGCCCATGAGGAGGAAAAACGACGGCACAAGCAGCCAGAATGAAATGTTGTTCAAACGCGGGAACGCCATGTCAGGCGCGCCAATCATAATTGGTACAAACCAGTTCCCAAAGCCGCCAATAAGGCCGGGCATTACCACGAAAAAGACCATGATTAAACCGTGCGCCGTGATAATAACGTTCCAGAGATTCCCATCAGGGGCGCCGGCCGCATCCACAAGATGCTGCACGCCCGGCTCCTGAAGCTCAAGGCGCATAAGCATGGACAAAAGGCCGCCAATCACACCGGCGATAATTGAGAAAATAATATATAGCGTCCCAATATCCTTGTGGTTCGTTGACATGAACCATCGTGCAAAAAATCCGGGTTTCTCATCAGCCATAGTTAATGTTCCTTTTTAATCTCTCTCTATTTTTATTTGTTTAACAGCGCCAAGCGCGAATCTGTGGGTATCTCAATCGAGCCGAATTCCATCTTGGCATCCACCAGCCAAGCCTCGAATTCTTCCTGCGGCACCGCATGGATTTCAATGGGCATGTAGGAATGATCCTTGCCACATAGCTCCGAACATTGCCCGTAATACACTCCAGGCTTTGTAATGCGCACCCACGTTTCGTTCAAACGACCAGGGACAGCGTCCATTTTCACGCCGAGCGCGGGCACAGCCCATGAATGCAGGACATCGCCCGCGGTGATTTGAATCGAAATGTTTTGATCAACCGGTAAAACAATCGGGTTGTCGGTAGAGAGCAAGCGCACCTGATTTTTGCTCTGATCAATGTCCTTGTCGGCAATCATATAAGAGGAGAAGGCGAGCCCATCATGATCCGGGTATTCGTAGCCCCAGTACCATTGATACCCCGTTACCTTGAGCGTCATATCAGGGTTTTCCGTGCGGTCTAAAAAATACAAAAGCTGAATGGAGGGGATAACAATAATCGTTAGAATAATAAGCGGCACAACTGTCCAGACGACCTCAATGATCACATTGTGTGAGAACTGCTTTGGCTCAGGATTAACATGCTTGTTGTACAAAACGACGACCAAAACCAAAAGAAGCAAAACGAAAGCCGCGATTGCAGTGATAATCCACATCAACAAATCATCATGAAAAATATGCAGCTGTTCCGCCGAGGGGGATGCGGGATTTTGCATGCCCAAACCCCATGGTTCCGGCTGCCCCGCCAGAGCAGGCAGCGCGGCGATGAATGCAAACATACTGATCGAAAGAAAATGAATATATTTCATGATTTTGAATTTCTAATCTTAGGTTTTTGGTTCTTACACTTTAAGATATATCTCGTCAAACGCAAGAGGCAAGATGTGAAGAAACCCTAAAAAAAGTATTGTGTGATAAGCGTTTATTGGGACTAGCCTTGTCTTTTTTGAGCCGCCGCATATGACAAACACATTAGGCTTGCTGTCTCGGCGCGCAATATATTTGCCCCTAATGACACAGGTATGAGATTTTTTCTGTCTTGTAAAAAAGTTAGTTCCTGACCATCAAAGCCACCCTCCGGGCCAACGATAAATGCCCAGTCCCGGCCCTGAATATCGCCTAAAAGATCTGCATCCGCGCGCTCCGCGCACCACAAAATATTATGATCTTCCGGCAATTCATGCAAACGTATGGGCGCATTGAATTCCGGTAAATCCAGACGCTCGCATTGTTCGCTGGCCTCAATAATTTGTTTTTGAATGCGCTCTGCGTTCAGTTTTCTATTTTCCGTTCGTGACGTGAAGACCGGATGCAGCGATGAAACGCCCAGCTCAACCGCCTTTTCAACAAGAAAATCCAGACGGGATTTTTTAGGGGGGGCAAAATACAAACGAACTACGCTTTGATGAGCGTGTTGTTCGATCAATTTTTCCTTGAGCGAAACGCGACAGACTTTTTTATCAATAGCTTCGATTTCCGCTAAGAATTCCCCGTCATGGCCATTAAAAATGCGTAGATCAGCACCAATATCCCTGCGCAAGACATTCTTCAGGTAATGGGCCTGTTCAGGCGAGAGCCCTATGGACCCGCCCGCTTCCATTGGCTGGGTAACATAAAGACGCGGCGCTTTATAAACATGAGATTGCATGCTACGTAGTGAACACGATGAGCCATACAGATATCAAGATAAATTCCAAAATGGTTGAACTTTTTCCGGATCAGTTCAAACCCTATGCTTTGCTTATGCGGCTTGATCGTCCAATCGGTATTTGGCTGTTGGCCCTTCCGGGGCTATGGGCCATCATGCTCGCCGGCCAAGCCACTGCCGCCTCACCCTTGTATCAAATATGGATTATTGCACTGTTTTTAATCGGCGCAGTCGTTATGCGCGGCGCGGGTTGTGTTATCAATGATTTATGGGATCGCAATCTGGATGCGCAGGTTGAGCGCACGAAACACCGTCCGCTCGCATCCGGCGCCATTTCCCCTGTGCATGGGGTTCTTTTCCTATGCGGGTTATTGCTGATCGGGCTTCTCATTCTTCTTCAGCTGAACACGTATACGATCGTCTTAGGTATAATTTCTGTTCCTTTCATCGCCTTATATCCTCTGATGAAGCGCCTGACGTTTTGGCCGCAGGCGTTTCTGGGCATTGCGTTTAATTTCGGCGCGCTCATGGGGTGGAGCGCAATTTCTGGTGACTTGTCACTCTCTGCGCTGCTGCTGTATGTGTCCTGCATTTTCTGGACATTGGGGTATGATACGGTTTATGCCTTTCAGGACAAGGAAGATGACGCCCTCATTGGCATAAAATCGACTGCGCTGCTTTTCGATGAGCAGTCCAAGCAT
>CAYGQP010000153.1:0-928 GCA_964352115.1 uncultured Micavibrio sp.
ATTATGCGCGAAGCGGCGTCGCTGGCTGCGGGTATTGATCTGGGTAAGCGTGTGACGAGTGAAATGACTGAGATTTTTACAAATCTTCTTATGGACCCTGATCCCGAAAAATTGCCACCTATCGAAGCGGCCGCTTTATATGAGCAATTTGCCGAGCTTGTTCCAACAGGCGAGTTGGGGGATAAGGTTGTACAAAAGCTGGCGGAGCATCTGGTGTCCGGAGAGGTTTTAGGCCGCGCAGCACAATTGCTTCAGCGTCAAGTCGATCACAGGCTTGAAGGTCTAGAAGCTTATGATGCGGCTATTCGATTGACGGCGATTTATCTGCTGGATAATCAGGTAACACCAGCGGCCAAAGCTTTGAACAAGGCGCATAGTGTTTACAAGACATTGCCAACCGAACTACAGACGCCGGCAAGAGAGCTTGAGCAAAACCTGCTTAAGGCTCGCACGATGGCGGGGCTGGGGCGACCAGATCAGGCGATTGAGTTGCTTCGTGAACTGCCAGGGTCAAAAATGGCAAACCGTTTGTGGGCGGGAATTGCCTGGGAGGCTGGATATTGGGATGACGCGGCAGAGGCCCTGCATGATGTGGTTGCGGATCAAAATATCTCTTTGACAAGGCCATTGGATGAAGAAAATTCCAATCTGATTTTACAACAAGCCGTTGCGCTCAATTTAGCAAGTGACCGTATAGGTCTTGCGAATTTGCGCGAAAAATACACGGAAGCCATGCAACAAACAGATAAGGCCCAATTGTTTGAGGTTGTCACACGAGCCAGGCAAAGCGCCGGATTAGCTGATCGTGATACGTTGATGTCAATTGTGTCAGAAGTTGATTTATTTGGTGATTTTCTGAATAGCTACAAGGCAACGACTAGTCCAACCAACTGAATTCACTAAAATTTAATGCTTTTTATAGTAAAAT